>NZ_JAYGGM010000010.1:0-234117 GCF_036314085.1 Microvirga sp. CF3016 | reverse complement strand
GGTGGAGCAGCCCGGTAGCTCGTCAGGCTCATAACCTGAAGGTCACAGGTTCAAATCCTGTCCCCGCAACCAAACAACAGTCAAAAGCCCCTGTACGTGAACAGCGTCAGGGGTTTTTGCTCGTCCGGAGCCCGCGGCCCCGTCGAGCACACCGCCAAGAAAGCTTCGTCACGTCTGGACTCCAAACACCTCACAGCAGACCTAGGGCAGAGACTGACCTACAAACGCCCAGGGTCGATAACAGCCGCGCTTTATTGCACCGCCTGGCTTGTCGTTCATCCAACCTATCGCTAACATGTCAGTCAACAGTCAGGGAAGTTTTGCCAAAAGCTCTCTCCCCGACTTCGGCCTTCCGCTCTGGTGTCGGAGGTCGATGCCGTCGAGGAGACGAGCACGCCATCGGAGAGCGCCCGCATCCGGACGCTGACGCTGCTTCGGCAAGTCCCGCATGGACATGAATGAGCCGAAGAATCGGCCATATTGGGAGGAACCGAAGATGGTCCTGATCACGAAACGTGCCTTCGTTCTGGGAGCCGTCGCCGCCGGCGCTACTGTTTCGATGCCCAGCATCCTGCGCGCGCAGGCGACCGTGATGCGCTGGGGCGAGATGCTGCCGACAGCGCATCCGCAAGTGCAGATGGTCGAGCGCATCGCCAAGCAGGTGAAAGAGAACACCTCGGGCCGCATCGACATTCAATCCTTTCCGGCCGGCCAACTCGGTTCGGGTAAGGACATGATGGAGTCGGTTGCCTCCGGCGCGCTGACCATGACGACGGATGGCGCGGCAGCTCTCAGCTCCTTCCTGCCGCAGCTCTCAGTGGTTGAGGCGCCCTATCTCTGGCGCGATGCGGCCCACATGGCGAAGGTCGCCAAGGCGCCGGTCTTCGAGCAGATGAACGCTGAACTCGAGAAGAAGCGCGGCATGCGCATGGCGGCCGTTACCTATTACGGCAAACGTCACCTCACCACCGGCACCAAAGCCGTGAAGAGCGCAGCCGACGTTGTAGGCCTCAAGCTGCGCGTGCCTCCGGTCGACACCTTCCGCGCTATGATCGAGGCTTGGGGAGCTAAGGCGACGCCGGTAAACTTCAACGAGCTCTACTTGGCGCTGAGCCAGGGCGCCGTCGACGGGCAGGAGAATCCGCTGCCGACCATTTACAGCGCCAAGCTTCAGGAGGTGCAGAAGCATCTGATCCTGACCGGCCACATCATCACTCCCCGTCTGATCATCGTGAACACCGACTTCTGGAAGACCCTCAAGGATGCCGATCGCGCCATCGTCGAGTCTGCGATCGCCGATGGCGTCGCCTGGCAGGACGCGGAACTGGCGAACCAGGAGGCGAGCCTCGTCGCGACGCTCAAGGCCGCCGGCATGAGCGTCACCGAGCCCGACATGGACTCCTTCCGTAAGCCCGTGCTCGACAGCGTGCCGAAGCAATTCGAGAGCAAGTGGGGCAAGGGTACCTGGGACGCGCTCGCGTCGCTCTAGTGTACAGTCTCGCCTTTGCAACAGCCGTCGTTCAGGCTGTGCCGCGTGAGCGGCGCGGCGCCGGATTCCGCCACAAAGCATCACTCTGCGATGGATTTCGGCGCTTGGCTCCGCATCGATCGGAATGCTGAACGGCTTAGCCACCCCAAGGGAGCTATGATCAATGAGTTCCTTCCTCTCCATCGCCGACAGGCTGGTGCGCTGGAGCGCTGTCGTTCTGCTGCTGACGCTGCTCGCGAGCGTGCTCGTCGGCGTGATCTCCCGTCAGCTCAACAGGCCCGTCGCATGGAGTGACGAACTTGCGCAGTACCTCCTCGTCTGGACAGCGTTTGTCGGGTGGGTGATCGCAAGTCGGCGGCGCGCGCATATCCGCATCACCGTCCTTGCCACCAAGCTGCCCGCCCCGCTCGGTATCGCGCTCGAGTTGCTAACGCAGGGTCTGGTCGTGATCTTCGCCCTCGTTCTCTTGCGCTACTCCTTCGGCCTGATCGACCGAACATGGGATGTCGAATCGATCGCGCTGCCGATTACGACCGCTGCGCTCTATATCGTCATGCCTCTGGCGGCGCTTGCGCTGATCCTGCAGGCAATCGGAGACGCCGCGTTGGCTCTGGCCGGCCGGCGCGTCGCAACTCCTGAACCCGGAGCCCAGCCGCTATGAGCACGCTGATGCTGCAGATCCTGCCAGTCTGGCTCGCCGCGCTGCTGCTCGGTGTGCCGCTCTTCGTGTCGATGGGGCTGGCGGCCATCGCTTTCGCTTATTTCGGCGGCTTCCCCCTTGGCATCGTTCCGCAGAAGATCGCGCAGTCCGCGTTTTCCTTTCCGCTGCTCGCAGCACCGCTGTTCATCCTGATGGGCAACATCATGAATTCGGCCGGCATCACCGACCGGATCTTCTCCTTTGCCACGGCCTGTGTCGGCTTCCTGCGTGGTGGGCTATGCCATGCCAACATCCTCGCCAGCGTGATCTTCGCCGGCATGTCGGGCTCTGCCGTGGCGGATGCAGGCGGCGTCGGCACGCTTGAGATCAAGGCGATGCGGGACGAGGGCTACGATCCAGAGACAGCCGCTGCGATCACCGCCGCCTCGGCAACGATCGGCCCGATCATCCCGCCCTCCCTGCCGATGGTGATCTACGGCGTTTCGGCTGACGTCTCGATCGGCGGGCTCTTCCTCGCCGGCGTGATCCCCGGTCTGCTGATGGCCGGTGCGTTGATGGCACTGGTGGTTTACGTCGCTAAAAAAAGAGGCCTGCCGCGCCATCCCTTTCCGGGTTTCGCGCAGCTCTGGGTGGCGTACAAGGAAGCGCACTGGGCTCTCATGACCCCGATTATCCTGTTCGGCGGGATGATGGCCGGCATCTTCACACCGACCGAAGCGGCCGCCGTCGCGACCGCTTATGCGCTGGTGCTGGGCCTGTTCGTCTACCACAGCTTCTCGCTTGACGATCTGCCCGAGCTTGTCGTGCAGACGGTGGAAACGACAGGTGTGGTTCTGGCGCTGGTGATGACGGCTGCCGCCTTGGGCTGGTGCCTTTCGATCTCGCGCATTCCTCAGCTCGTCGGCCCCTGGCTCGTCGACCTTTCCGGCTCGCCACTGATCTATCTTCTGATCGTGAACCTCCTGCTGCTCTTCGTCGGGTGCTTCATGGAGGCGCTGGCGGCAATGCTGATCCTGATTCCGATCCTGACGCCGGCTGCCGCGCAGTTCGGGATTGATCCGATCCAGTTTGGGCTGATCTTCGTGCTCAACCTGATGATTGGCACGATTACCCCGCCTGTAGGGGTCGTCCTCTTCGTCACCTCGAAAATCGCGAATATCAGCTTCGAAGCCATGTCACGAGCCATCATCCCATGGCTGCTGCCGCTGCTCGCCGTGCTGATCGCGATCACGCTCTGGCCACCGCTGACCACGTGGCTGCCGAACCTAGTGCTCGGTCGTTAGCGAACCTCGGCAGCCGTTCCTCCGATAGCCAGTTCGAGCAGTTGCATGGCGCGAGCACCATCGGCAATCGTGGGGATGTCGACCGGCTCACGCAGAGAGCGTACGAAGTCGCCCAGCAGAGCATGGTAGCCCTTGTGATCCTCATTCGCCGCTGCGGTGAGGTTCGGCTCCCAGACGAGGGTGTCGACGCCGTCCGCTAGCGTGGCGTTGCGGTCGGAAACCTTGAAGGGCGGAGCCCGGTAGTAGCGAACCTCGTGGACGTTCCTGACCTCGACCCGGCGGTGGTCACCCATGACCTGCCACCATTCCATGGGTGTGCCGCGGGATTGATGCGTGCCCACGACGAGGGTTCCGATGGCGCCGCCTGCGAAGCGAAAGTCCACATGAAGGAGGAGCTTGCCCGGCGCGAGCTCGTGCCTTCGGGCGCTCACCGATTCGACATCGCCCATGAGGTAAGGAATGAGATCGAAGTAATGGACGCAGTGATGCAGGTAGAATCCGCTGTAGTCCGGATCTTTAGTGAAATAGGTCGGCGCCGTCATGTACTGTCCGAGGAAGCTGGCCCGCTCGCCGAACTCCGGCGACAAGACGATGTTCGAAGCGATCCGGTTTGCCGTCGAATAGCGTTTCATGAAGCCGACCACCACCGACACGCTCCGGCGCTTCGATGCTTCGGCGAGTTGCCGAGCCTGGAGCGCGGTGGGCGCGGGCGGCTTTTCCATGAAAACCGGGAGGCCCCGCTCAACGGCGGCCATTCCGATTTCGAAATGACCCTGCGGACCGATGGCCAGCCCAAGCGCGTCGACGTCGTTCCGGTTCAGGACTTCTCGCCAGTCGCGGGTCGTCCTTTCCGGAGGGATGCCGAAACGCGCAGCAGTCCGAGCGAGACGGTCCGCATCCGTGTCGCACAGCACTGCCAGGGTCACATCGTGCCGCATGAGTTGCGGCAGCAGCATCTCGTTGGCATGCGTCCCGCACCCGATCCAAGCCATTCTCACGAAGGTCATCGGGCGCTCCCTGCGAATGCGAGGGCAGCCTTGAGATAGGCGATGCTCGCCGCTAGTTCCGGATCCTCGTCGTGCGTGGGAGCTCGCCACTGGGCCAAAGTCGCTCCTGCCCTTTCATCGTCGCGGCGGAAGGGCTCCAGCACGATAGGTCCCTCATAGCCGACGTCGTGAAGTGCCCTGGCGATGCCCGGCCAGTCAATATGCCCAGACCCAACGAAACCGCGATTGTTCTCGTTGGCCTGAAAGTGAACGAGCCGCTGGCCGGTTTTGCGGATCGCACGGGGAAGATCAAACTCCTCCATGTTCATGTGAAACGTATCGAGCATCACACCAAGTCCAGGTGATCCGACGCGGTCAACGATCTCGATTGCGTGTCCCGCAGTGTTGGCGATGTCGGTCTCAAACCGGTTTAGCGCTTCGAGGCCGAGGACGATGCCCGTGTCTACGGCCTTCGCGGCAGCTTTCTCCAGACCGGATACCACTGCATCGATCCGGCGCCGGCGCTCATCCGGATCCACCGGCGCCGGCGCGCGGCCCGCGAAGACGAGCGGCGCACCGTAGAGCGGACCGCCGACGATGCGAGCTCCGAGCTCGGATGCGATGTCGATGCAGTTGTCCAGATATGCCACGCCCGCCTGGTGAGCTTCCGGGGTTGCGCTGGCAAGATCCCGGGTCAGATTCACGCGGGCGGCAAGAACGATAGCGAGTCCTGCGTCGTCGGCGGCACGTCGGGTCTCCGCAAGATCCAGCTCGCCAGGTTCAGGAACGAGCAGTTCCACCGCGTCGGCACCCGCCGCCTTCATGCGGGAAAATGTCGAGAAGTGTTCGCGCGTGAAGGGCCGCGCGTAGAACATGGAGATGACGCCGATCGGATTCTTGATTGTCATGATTTCACCGCACCGGCCGTGAGACCGCCCACGAGCCTTCGTTGTACGAGGAGGAAAAGGATGGTCACCGGGAGCGCGATCAGGGTTCCGCCCGCCGTAAGCAGGCCCCACTGGATCGTAAACTCGCCAATGAACAGCTGCAGCGCGACCGTGACGGTGCGCACGGCTTGCCCGGACAGCATCATGGCGAACAGATACTCGTTCCAGGAGGTGATGAAGATATAGATCCCCGCTGTGACCACCCCCGGCATGACGAGGGGCAGCACGATCAGACGGATCGTCTCTGAGCGGGACGCCCCATCGATCATCGCTGCCTCATCGAGGTCCTTCGGGATCGCGTTGAAATAGCTCGTCAGCATCCAGATCGCGAAGGGAATCGCGAAGGTAGAATGGCCGAGGATCACGCCGAGGAACGTGTCGAGGAGACCCAAATTCTTCATGAGGATGAAGAGAGGGATGATCAGGAGGACGACAGGAAACATGTTGATGACCAGGAAGCCTGTCATCAGCATGCGCCGGGCGCGAAATCGGAAGCGCGAGAACGCATAGGCCGCCGGGATGGATACGGAGAGACCGAGGGCTGCGGCGCCGGTCGCGATGATGAAGCTGTTAAGGAGATTTCCGGCGAAGGTCGTCCGGTCGATGAGCTCACGGTAATGGTCGAAGGTGGCATTCTCCGGAAGATAGCGGACCGGCCAAATCGAAAGCTCCGCCTGGGGCTTGATGGAGGTCAGGACCATCCAGGCATAGGGTGCGAGTGCGAAGGCCAGGATGGCAAGCACCGGAGCCTCGACCTCCAGGAACCGTCTCGTGGCGGATCGACGGTCCTTCATCGGTCGAGATCCCGTGAGGCGCGTCGGACATAGAGCCAGACGACGGTAAGCAGGAGGAGCGTAAGGATCAGCGCGAGCGCAGCGGCGTAGCCGAACTCCATGCTGCTATAAGCGCGCACGAAGGCATAGAGCGGCAGGGTGTGGGTGGCATAGCCCGGGCCGCCGCCCGTCATGACGAGAATGACGTCGAGGGAGTTTGCCACCCAGATCGTCCGCAGCAAAAGCGCCGTCGCGATCACGTCGGCAATGCTCGGGAGCGTGATGTGACGAAACATTTGACGCCGATTGGCGCCGTCGACCTCGGCGGCCTCGTAGAGTTCAGACGGAATTGTCTGCAGCCCTGCCAGAATCGTGATGGCGAAGAACGGAAAGCCCTGCCAGACCAGGGTCGCCATAATCGCCGCGAGCGCGAGGTCAGGGCGCGCGAGCCAAGCGATCGGTGCGTCGATGATACCGATGCGGACGAGGATGTCATTCAGGACCCCGACATTGAAGTCGTACATCCATGTCCACATCAATCCAATGATGACGCTGGGCAGGGCCCAGGGCACGACGACCAGAGCCCGCGCGGCGCCGCGCCACCAGAAGCTCTGATTGAGCAGGAGAGCGGTGACGAGGCCCAGGAGAAACTGCAACCCGACCACCCCGACGATCCAGATGGCCGAGTGCCAGAGAGAGATCCAGAATACCTCGTCCCGCAGGATAGCCTGAAAATTCCGCAGGCCGACGAAGGTGGCGGCGTCGGGTTCGTAGAGCAGGTAATCCTGCAGGCTGAGCCAGATCGTCTGCCCTGCCGGCACGACGACGACCGCCGCCGTGATCGCCAGCGCGGGGGCCAGGAACCAGAACGGGGTCCATCGGGAGGGGCGATGATAGGCTGCAGTGATCAAGAAAAAGCTTCCGGATTGGGGCGGTGGCGTGCCACTGCCCGATTGCGACCGCATCTGCGGATCCCTATGAGGCTTAGCCGTTGAAGTGCTGTTCAATGGCTTTCATCATGTCGTCCGGCGAGATCTCCCCGTTCAGGGCTCTCTGCATGTTGGTGGGCCAGACGCGCGCGATGAAGTCCGGCGTCTTGGGATGGTCGGGCAGCGACCGGGCAATCGGCAGTGAGGCGGAGCTCGCCTCGACAAGGCGCTTGGGATGCCCCGTCCACTGCGCGGCTCCGGACGTCGTAATGGGCAATTGTCCGGTGAGCTTGTTCAGCTCAATGTTGTTCTCCGCCGTCGACAGGAATGCGATCCATTTGAACGCGGCCTCCTTCGCCTTGCTGGCGGAGAACACGGCATTGGACTCGTCTCCGAAATAAGTCCAGCCCTGACCATCCGCTGCGCGGGGAACCGGGACTGCCGACACCTTATCACCTAGAGCGCCGACGATCTCATTGGCGGATCCCACATGATGCATAATCATCGCCGTCCGGCCCGCCTTGAAGGCATCGACGATCTGGCGAAAGCTGTCGGTGGGCGCGGAAGCCGGCGTGACCTTCGCCTCCCGTGCCAGCGCGACATACCAACGGTTCGCGGCGAGCGCCTTCTCGCTGACCACGCCGCCCTTCTCGAAGCTCGCACCACCGCCGAGGACGAACGGGCCCCAATTATCGAAGCCGCCGGCACCGCCGCGCATGCCGAATCCAGCCGTGTCGCCCTTGGTCAATGCCTTGGCCGCAGCGAGAAACTCGTCGAAGGTCTTCGGTGGCTGGAGGTTGGCCTGTTGGAAGAGATCCTGGCGGTAGTAGAGGTAGATCACGACATATTGCAGGGGCAGGTAATATTGCTTGCCGTCGGCGCCCTTGTTGATCTTCCAGACATTGTCCGAGATGTCGCTGCGCCCCGCCCATCCGGCGATCATCGCATCGAGCGGCTCAAGGGCCTTCATGGATGCAAAGCGCGCGGCCCAGGACAGGCGCACCATCGCGGCATCGGGACCATTGCCAGCCACGAGCGCGGCGAAGAGGCGGGTCTGGTAGTCGTTGCCGCCGCCCCACGGAATCGCCTCGGCCTGGATCTTGATGCCGGGATTCTCCTGCTCGAACTTCGCCACCAGGGCCGCGGGCGAGTTCTGCGGATTATCGAAATGGTACCACCAGCGCACGGTGGTCGGCGTCTGGGCTATGGCGGGACGTGCCAGCGGTGCTGCCAGAGCGGCGGCAGCTGAGAGCTTCAGGAAGTCGCGGCGCTCCATGATTGTGTTCCTCCCAGGTCTTTTTCGTTGAATTGCGAGACGATGAAGTCGGCTCCCGCCCGGATCATTGCACGGGCGGCATCAAGTTCCCGGGTCATGCGCAGACAGCCGTGGACCACGCCGGGAACGTGATCACAACGGAAGGAAACGCCGGAGTTGGCGAGCTTTTCAGCAAGCTGAAGCGTGTCGTCGCGAAGCGGGTCGAGGCCCGCCGCCGACAAGTAGAGCGGCGGTAATCCGCTCAGATCATTTCTCATGGGTGTGGCGAGAGACGTGGTGTCGGCATCTTCTCGGCCGAGGAAGTTGGTCCAATACCACCGCATGTTCACGCTGGTGAGCAGATAGGTGCCGCCTCCGAATCCCGCATGGCTTGCCGTCGTGAAATCCGGTGCATAGCAGCCATAGAAAAGAGCGGCGGACACCAATTGCGGAAGACCCCGGTCGCGACGCGCCAGCAATGCCGCGAGAGCGAGGTTCGCCCCCGCGGAATCGCCTGCGATCGCCATTCTCTGTGCAGGGAGCGGAGTGCCCAGGCCGCCGGTCTCGACAAACGCGATGGCCGTTAGAACGTCCTCGAGAGGTGCCGGAAAGGGATTCTCGGGCGCTAAGCGGTAATCAATGCCGAGCACCGGACATTGCGCGGCCTTAGCCAGATTGCGCATCGTCCCATCATGCGTATCGATGGATCCGAAGGTCCAGCCCCCGCCATGGACGTAGAGGATCAGTGAAACGATCGGCTCTTCGACGGGTAGATAGAGGCGTGCTCTCATCGCATGCGTGCCGGCATCGACCGTCAGGGTCCGCGCATGCATCTCAGGCGCGCCGTCGCTCCATGGAATGGTGGCGGCATCCGACTGTCGGCGCGCTTCCGCGATAGGCATCTTCCTAAAGTCGGTCTGCGGGCCGGCCCGAAGCCGATCCAGTATCGCCTGCATTTGCGGATCCACGAAGGGGGTCATGGGTCCTCCTTCGTGACGATCGTATCAATATGCAGGCCGATGGCGTGAGCCAGCCCCTTCGCGTCGCCTGCTTCGAGGCGTTCGAGCAGAACGTTATGCCTGCGGGCCGTCTCGAGAAGCGGCCGTTTGTGGCTTGGTGCCCAGATCTTTGACCGGTGCGTGTGGATCGTGCAACGGGTGAGGATTTGCTCGAGCGCCTCAAGACCGGAGAGTTTGAACATGGTCAGATGAAACGCCATGTCGAACTCGATCAAGGCGAAGGCGTCCTCCTGATAGGCAGCCTCTTCCATCTGGCCGATGAGGCGGCGAAGATCCGCCAGCACTTCGTCCGTGACGTTCCGGGTCGATTTCAAGGCCCCACGCACCTCGATGCGACGTCGGATCGCGAGAGTTTCCTCGGCCTCCTCCTGGTCGAGGCGCGTGACCAGAGTGCCCCTGTGGCCCGCCCTCGTCACAAGGCCATCTTCCTGGAGCCGAAGAAGAGCTTCCCGGATTGTTCCCTGGCTGCAGCCGATCTCACGGGCGAGTCCAAGCTCGGTCAGCGAACTTCCCGGCTTCAGCTCATTCATCATGATGCGCCGCTTGACGGTCTCATAGACAAGCTCGCGCGGACGCTTGATTGGAACGATATTCATGACGCACCTGGTCAGTTATCAATATCGATAATTAGCTTTGCCTTCTTGGTCAAGGGATGTCCGCGATAGCCTACCTCAGGTGCGTAACACGGTATTGCGTAACATTTGGATGAATTTGGCGTTGATAATGGCTAGTATGGATGGGCCTTTTTTGCCTGATCGGCGCAATTCACCTCATCCCGTCGGCAGGCGGAGTTTCGGTGGTTTCAGGTCCCCGCAACCAAACACAACCCAAGCCCTCGACTGGCAACACCAGCGGGGGCTTTTGCTGCTCGGGCCCCTGCCGACCGGGCGAGCACAGGCGCGGGCCGGATAGACGTGTGTGAACTCAGCCGCCAACTCGGGCGTGAACAGCTTCTACTTCAGGGCCTCGAGGATGCACGTCTCAATCTCTTACTTGATCTCTTGGCGGCCGATCCTGTGTCGCTGCCCGAATGACACCCGGCGCAGCCGCCGCGGTGGGAGAGTCCTCACGCCTCGTCGGGATAACATCTTGAATTCTCCGCAGAAATGTTTATTGTACTAATCGGTATAGTATGCAGCCGCGACGTCCGTGATCTTTCCGCCGTTCCGGCCGCAGGATGGGAAAACCATGGGCCGCCATCGCGAATTTGATCCTGACGAGGCGTTACACATCGCGCTTCAGGTCTTTCGACGTCGAGGCTACGAGGGCACCTCCATCTCTGACCTGACGGAGGCTATGGGTATTACCCGTCCCAGCCTCTATGCCGCGTTTGGCAACAAGGAAGAACTCTTTCGCCGGACGCTCGACCTCTATGAACGCCGGCACCTGTGCTTCGCGCATGAGGCCCTCCAGGCGCCGACGGCGCGTGAAGCGGTCGAGCGGCTCCTGCGCGGCTATGTCGATGTTCTGACAGATCCCACGAGCCCTCCCGGCTGTCTTGGGGTGAATGGTGCAATGGCCTGCAGCGAGGCGAACGAAGCTATCCGTGAGGAGCTTGTCGCCCGGCGGATGGTCAACGAAAACAACCTGCGTGAGCGTCTAGAGAAGGCACGCTCCGACGGTGACTTCCCCGGCGACGAGGATCCCACCGATTGGGCCCGCTATATCGTGTCCGTCGGCCTTGGGATGGCGGTCAGGGCCGCATCGGGCGCCTCGCGCGAGGAGCTTCACCGGGTGGTCGTCGTAGCCATGCGAACTTGGCCGATCAGGACAAGTTGAGCCCGGGATCGATCCCTCACCTCAGTGCGACAGCGCGTTGATCCCAACGACTGTGCGGTTGCTCGGAGTGACGGCAGATCTGGAGCATGCCGCATTGCCGGCTTGCGTAGCCCGGTCTGGCATCCTAGTCTCCACCTCACGATGTTCATGTCCACCTTCTTCCCCCTCATCTGAACGGCTTCCGTCGTGGAGGCGCAACGTGCGCCAATCAGATTTCACGACCGATCACGAATGACGGCCGAACGGGAGAAGTATGGATATGCCGAATATCGGTTCCTCCGATCTGAGCAGCAATCAGATCGATGATTTCATTGAACATGGCTACGTGAAGCTCGAACAGGCTTTTGATGCCGAGCTCGCCCAACAGGGTCGGGATGACCTCTGGGCAGCGATGGGGCTCTCGCCTAACGAGCCGCATACATGGACAAGGTCTGTCATCCGCCTTGGCTTCATGTCGGGACCGTGCTTCATCGCGGCCGCGAATACCCCGCTGCTGCACGGCTCTTATGATGCGCTCGTCGGCGAAGCACGCTGGCTGAGGCCGACTGGATTGGGAACCTTTCCGATCAGGTTCCCCTTTGAGGATGATCCGGTGATGGTGGCTGGCATGTCGATATGAGTTTCGGGTTGGACAATCCCGACTTCATGCAGTGGCGTGTCAACGTGAAAAGCCGCGGCCGTGCGCTGCTGATGCTCTTCCTGTTCTCGGATGTAGCTCAGAACGACGCCCCGACAGTCCTCCGCAAAGGTTCCCATGCCCATATCGTCCGGCAGCTGCTGCCACATGGGGAGAATGGACTGACGCTCGCAGAGCTCGCAGCCGACGGGTTTGCATTGACGGATCACTGTGACGAGGTCCTGGCCACTGGGCGGGCCGGCACTGTCTATCTGTGCCACCCGTTCCTCGTCCATCGGGCACAACCGCATCGGGGAACACAGCCTCATTTCATGGCGCAACCGCCGCTTCTGCCGAGAGGTGAGTTTGACCCGACATTGCCACCTTCGCCAGTGCAGGTGGCGATCCGCAAGGCATGCAGCCTGACATTCTGACGTTCGGGCCCGGAGCCGATGACGGCTCCGGGCCTCTGTCGTGTTCTGGGCAGAACGATGCGCTCTGCAAAGAGGGAGGCGCCCGCCTGAGGCGGCAATCCCTCGCGCTCGTTCAGTTTACCAGCTCCTGGACGGAATGCACCTTTGCGTCCGGATTCGAGACTGCCGGCGCAGAGTGATGCTGAAGGCGGCGGCTCCCTGTCAGACGGCGGATGAGGACGTAGAAGACCGGCGTGAAGAACAGGCCGAAGGCCGTCACCCCGATCATTCCAGAGAACACGGCTACGCCCATGGCAGCCCGCATCTCGGCGCCTGCCCCCGTCGATACCACCAGCGGCACGACGCCCATGATGAAGGCGAGCGAGGTCATCAGGATCGGCCGCAGGCGTAGACGGCTGGCCTCAATCGCCGCTTCAACGGGCGTGCGCCCCTCAAACTCGAGCTCACGCGCGAACTCTACGATCAGGATCGCGTTCTTGGCCGACAGGCCAACCAGAACGATGAGCCCGATCTGGGTAAACACGTTGTTGTCGCCGGCCGTCAGCCATACGCCGACCAGGGCGGCAAGCAGCGCCAGCGGCACGATCAGGATGATCGAGACGGGGAGCGTCAGGCTCTCGTATTGTGCCGCGAGGACCAGGAAGACGAGCAATATGGCAATCGGGAAGACCAGAATGCCGGAATTGCCTGCGAGAATCTCCTGATAGGTCAGCTCGGTCCACTCGGCCCTGAAACCTTTCGGCAGGGTCTCAGTCGCGATCCGTTCGACGACAGCCTGCGCCTGACCCGACGAATATCCCGGAGCCGCCTGTCCGTTGATGTCGGCCGAGAGGAATCCGTTGTATCGCATCGCGCGCTCCGGCCCTACGCTCGATCGGATGTCCAACAGGGCCGTCAGCGGAACCATCTCGCCCGAATCCGAACGCACCTTGAGGAAGCTGACATCCTCCGCATGGGCCCGGAACGGAGCATCCGCCTGGACGCGTACCGAGTAGGTCCGCCCGAACTTGTTGAAGTCGTTCACGTAGACGGAGCCGAGATAGATCTGCAGCGTGCTGAACACATCCGAGATGGCGACTCCGAGCTGGCGCGCCTTGGCCCGGTCAATATCGGCGTAGAGCTGAGGGACATTGATCGAATAGCTCGAGAACAATCCCGCAAGCTCGGGCGCCGTTGCTGCCTTAGCTAAGAAGCCCTTCGTTGCCATGTCGAGCGCCTCGTAGCCGAGGCCAGCCTGATCCTCGATCTGCAGCTTGAAGCCGCCGATCGTCCCCAGTCCCTGCACCGGCGGCGGGGGAAAGATGGCGGTCACGGCCTCTGTGATGGCGGCGAATTTCTGGTTCAGCTGACCGGCGATCGCCCCCGCACTCAGGCCCGGCTCACGACGGTTCTCGAAGGGTGCAAGGGTCAGGAACACGATGCCGGCATTCGAGCTGTTGGTGAAGCCGTTGATTGACAGGCCGGGGAACGCGACGGCGTGCTCCACACCCGGCTGCTTCAGCGCGATGTCGGTCATCTGCCGGATGACGTTCTCCGTCCGGTCGAGGGTCGCGGCATCCGGCAGCTGGGCGAAGCCGACGAGATACTGCTTGTCCTGCCCCGGGACGAAGCCGCCGGGCACGGTCTTGAACAGGAAGCCTGTGGCTCCCAGCAGAGCGACATACACGACGAGCATTAGGGCCTTCGTACTGATCGCCCGCTTTACGCCGGTGCCATAGGCATCCGCCCCGCGATGGAAGACCGCGTTGAATCGACGGAACAGCCAGCCGAACAGCGTGTCCATGATCCGGGTGATCCGGTCCTTCGGCGCATGGTGATCACGCAAAAGAAGGGCCGCCAGTGCCGGCGACAGGGTCAGCGAGTTGATTGCCGAGATCACGGTCGAGATGGCGATGGTAACGGCGAACTGCTTGTAGAACTGTCCTGTCAGGCCGCTGATGAAGGCAAGCGGGATGAACACGGCCACCAGCACCAGCGCTATGGCGATGATCGGCCCGGATACCTCCTGCATGGCCCGATAGGTCGCTTGCCGAGGGCTGAGGCCCTTCTCGATGTTTCGCTCCACGTTCTCGACGACCACGATTGCGTCATCGACCACGATGCCGATGGCTAGCACCAGACCGAATAGGCTCAGAGCGTTGATGGAGAAGCCCAGGGCCTGCAGAACCGCGAACGTGCCGACGATCGAGACCGGAACGGCCGCGAGAGGAATGATCGAGGCCCGCCAGGTCTGCAGGAACAGGATCACCACCAGCACCACGAGCAGAATGGCCTCAAGCAACGTATGGACCACCGCGTCGATCGAGGCGCGCACGAACTGGGTCGTATCGTAGACGATCTGGAAGTCGATGCCTTCCGGCATGTTGGCCTTTATGTCCGCCATCTCGGCGCGAACCTTGTCGGCGATCTCGATGGCGTTCGACCCTGGAGCCTGAAGAATCGGAATGGCGACTGCCGGCTTGTTGTTGAGGAGGGACCTCAGGGCATAGTCGGCTGCGCCCAGTTCGATGCGGGCGATATCGCGCAGACGGGTGATCTCTCCGTTCTCGCCCGCCTTGACGATGATATCGCCGAACTGCTCCTCATCCTGGAGCCGCCCCTGGGCGTTGATCGACAGCTGATGGTCGATCCCCGGCAGGCCGGGCGAGGCGCCGACCACGCCGGCCGCCGCCTGCACGTTCTGGGCGCGGATCTCTTCGACGATGTCGTTCGCCGAAAGCCCGTGCTCGGCGATCTTCTGAGGATCCAGCCAGACGCGCATCGAATAATCGCCCGAGCCGAACAGCTGGACCTGACCGACGCCTTGGATCCTTGCAAGCCGATCCTTGACGTTGAGCGCCGCGTAGTTGCGCAGATAGGTGACGTCGTAGCGGCTGTCGGGTGACAGAAGGTGAACCACCATCATCAGATCCGGCGAACTCTTGACGGTGGTCACGCCAAGACGGCGCACCTCCTCCGGCAGCCTGGGCTCGGCCTGCGAGACCCGGTTCTGCACGAGTTGCTGAGCCTTGTCGGGATCCGTGCCGAGGGCGAAGGTCACGGTCAGCGTCAGCACGCCGTCCGTGGTCGCCTGGCTGCTCATGTAGAGCATGTCCTCGACGCCGTTGACGGCCTCCTCGATCGGGGCGGCCACGGTCTCGGAAATGACCTTGGGATTGGCGCCCGGATATTGCGCCCGGACGACCACCTGGGGTGGCACGACCTCGGGATATTCCGAGATCGGCAGAACCCGCAGAGCGAGAAGTCCGACCACGAAGATGAGCACGGACAAAACCCCGGCGAAGACCGGACGGTCGATGAAGAAGCGGGAGATGTTCATGATGGCGGCCTTTAAGCCTTTGCGGTGTTATCAGTTTTCTGCGGAGGCGGAGGTATGCCGTGTCTGAAGCGCAGCGGAAGCCCCGGGCCCGTCGGTTTGCGGCGCGATCAGGGCGCCCGAGCGGACCTTCTGAAGGCCGTCGACGATAATCCGTTCACCCGGGTTGAGGCCGCTGGTGACGATGCGCCCTCCGTCCACGGAAGCTCCGAGCTTGATCTCGCGGTAACTCGCCTTGGAGTCCGGACTGACGACGAGCACGTATTTCTTGTCCTGATCGACCCCGATGGCCCGTTCGGGTACGACGAGCGCGGACGTCGTCTTCGCCTGGCCCAATCGGATGCGTGCGAACTGGCCGGGCATCAGGCGGTCGTCGTCATTGTCGAGCACCGCACGCACACGGACCGTGCCGCTCGCGCTGTTGACCGAATGATCGATGAGCTGCAGCTTGCCACGCGTGACCTCGGCCTCCGGTCCGTAGCGCATCTCGACCGGGATACGGGCGAGATGGTCGCGCCGGTCGCCTCCCGCCGGCAACGTCTCAAGAGCACGCTGGACTGCGCGCTCATCTGCGTCGAAGCTCACATAGATCGGGTTGGTCGAGACGATGGTCGTCAGGATCGGTGCGCCAGATCCGCCATTGACGAGATTTCCGACGGTCACCTCAATCTTTCCTACACGCCCGGAGATCGGCGCGCGCACCTCGGTGTAAGACAGGTTGAGACGGGCGGCCTTGGCGACGGCCTTGGCAGCGCTCAAATTGGCCTCGGCCTCGCGGACATTGTTCAACCGTGTATCGAGGTCGCGTTGCGCGATGGTCTGGTTGGCGGTCATCTTCATGCCGCGATCCAGTTCGCTGCGGGCAAAGACGAGATTGGCCTCGGCCGCGCGGATCTGGGCCTCCGCTTTCTCGACCTCAGCGATGTAGGGGGCAGGATCGATGGTGAAGAGCAGGTCGCCCTTCCTGACCAGCGATCCCTCGCGAAAGTGGACCGACTCGATGGCGCCAGGGATCCGTGGGCGCAGGTCGACGCGCTCGATGGCCTCAAGACGACCCGAGAACTCCTCCCACAGGGAAACGTCGCGACTGTCGACGGCGGCGACGATGGCAGGTGTCGCCGATGGGGCCGGCTCCTTATCGCTGCCCTGGGTCACTGTGCTGCCGAGCAGGGACCAAAGCGTAACGCCGCCCAGGAGTGCACTCACAGTGCCGAGGGCGGTCAGGAATCGGGTTTTGGAAGCACTTGTCATGGTGAAGCCGCTCATTCGGAATTGGTCCGGCATTCCAACAGGCCGGATTCGTACCATTCGGTATAATACTGATCGGTATGGTTTAAAAGAGACGGCTCAGCTGTTTTTATATCGTTTGGTACACAAAAGAACGCCGCGAGCCTGCCGCAGCGACACCTACGTGCGCTGGCGCACATACGGATCTCACCTTCGGCACCCTCTGGGCGTCCATAACGAAGACGGAACGCCAAACGCAAAGCTCACGTCTTGCGCTTATGAAATGTTGTCACATTAAATGAAGTGTGAGGACGGGCGAGCGCGATACAGTGGGTGCCATCTCTGGTGATACCCTTGCCTAGAACGGCAAACTTGCGTCGGCATCGCGCTGGCCGTTTGCCGTCTGGACAGGTTGGTGGTCCTGCTACGGATCGTAGACAAAGTTAGATCATAGGAACGTGCCGTTGGCACGGTCTGCTTTGTCCATCCCCGGGGACATACCGCGCAAGCGGACGCTCTCTAGATCAAGGAGGCAGTCATGCGGCGCAACAGGCGATTGCTGGCGCATGATCAGCAAGGCAGAAGTCATAGCAGAGATATGCCGGGAATCCCTTGCATGCTCATCATCGTCCTGCCCTTTGCAAAGCGAAGGGGAGCGACATTACGCCAACGCAGCCCGTTCAACGCCCAACTCCAATCGACAATACCGGTAAGCAGGCGAAGTCCATGCTCCTCATGAAGTTCCTTTTAAGCTATTGAAACTGAGCGGATTTTTAGAGCCGAGCGGGGTCAAAAACTACCATTATTGTGCAATATAATCACTGAATGAAGTGGCATAACATTGTAGGGTATAGCCTTTAGATTTTCGGTGGTTTCAGGTCCCCGCAACCAAACAACAGTCAGAAGCCCCTGTACGTGAACAGCGTCAGGGGTTTTTGCTCGTCCGGAGCCCGCTGCCCCGTCGAGCACACCGCCAGGATGGCTTAGATTGCGCTTCGCCGCTCCACAAAGGTTTGGGACAGGCCATAGACGGTCCAGGGATTCTCGTTAAAGTGAAGCAGAACCGTGTTGCAAACGGTCGCATCCTTCACCAGGGGAAGAGAATGTCCGTCAAATTGACCCGTCGCGAGCTGGCCAAGATCGGCCTAGGAGTCAGTGCCGCAGCCGCTCTGGGCCGAAGTGCCTTCGCACAAGCGCCTGCCTTCTTCAGGATCGGCACCGGCGGCACGGCCGGAACCTATTACCCCGTGGGCGGCCTCATCGCGAACGCCGTCTCGAACCCGCCGCAACTTGTCTTGACGGCTCAGGCCTCGAACGGCTCCGTGGCGAACGTCAACTCCATCGTCTCAGGCGCGCTCGAATCCGGCTTCAGCCAAGCCGACGTGGCTTATTGGGCCTATACCGGAACCGGCCTGTTCGAGGGCAAGGGGAAGATCGAGGATCTGCGTCTACTCGCCAACCTCTATCCCGAGAGCATCCATCTGGTCGCGGCAAAATCCGCCAATATCAAGTCCGTCGCGGATCTCAAGGGCAAGCGCGTCTCCCTCGACGAGCCGGGCTCCGGCACCCTTGTCGACGCGCGGATCATCCTGTCCGGCTGGGGCCTGAAGGAAACGGATGTCAAAGCCGACTTCCTGAAGCCGAACCAAGCGGCAGAGCGCATGCGCGACGGCGGCTTGGATGCCTTCTTCTTCGTCGGCGGCTATCCCACCAGCGCCATCACGGAGCTTGCCGCCACCGGCGGCGGCGTCGATCTGGTTCCGCTCTCGGGATCCGAATCGGATGCGATCCGCAAGCAGTACAGCTTCTTCGCCGCTGACGAGATCCCGGCCGGTACCTACAAGGATGTGGGTGCCGTGAAGACACTGGCGGTGGGGGCCCAATGGGTGACCTCCGCCAAGGTGCCGGAGGCAGTCGTCTATGAGGTCGTCAAGGGCCTGTGGAGCGACAAGACCCGCGCCGCGCTCGATGCCGGCCATGCCAAGGGCAAGCTCATCCGCAAGGAAAGCGCCCTGGCCGGCGCAGGCATCCCCCTGCATCCGGGCGCCGAGCGCTTCTACAAGGAAGCCAGTCTGCTGAAGGGCTGATCCCGCTCCACCATTCCGTTTGACCTCCCGTGGCGTCTGCCGCGGGAGGTGGCTTGCTTGCAACGAGACCCATCATGTCCGCAGCCGACCCCAATGTGATCATCGAGAACCGCAGTCTCGAGGAGAAATTCGATCCCGAGATGCGCTTCCGGCCCCTGCCTCCAGCCACCGCCTGGCTCGTGGCGGGTCTGCTGCTGGCACTCTCGTTTTTCCACTATTACACAGCTGGCTTCGGGCTGCTGCGGGAGGCCACCCATCGCGGCATCCATATGGCCTTCGTGCTGGGCCTCATCTTCCTCGTCTTCTCTGCATTCAAGCACGATCAGGACCGGGTTGCTCCTTCGAACTGGCGGCGCCCGGGCAGCATCTCCCTGATCGACTGGGCGCTGGCGATCGCCGCGGCCGTTTCCAGCCTCTATGTGCCGTGGATCTTCAGCGAGCTGGCCTTCCGGGTCGGCAATCCGTCGCCGACGGACGTGCTCATGGGGACGATCCTGATCGTCGTCCTGCTGGAGGCGACCCGCCGCTCCGTGGGTTGGCCGCTCCCGGTCATCGCCATCGGGGTGATGCTCTACGCCTATTTCGGCCCGTCCATGCCGGGCATCCTCCAGCATCCCGGCGCCTCCTGGTCGAACATCGTCAACCACCTCTATCTCACGAGCCAGGGCATCTATGGAATCGCTCTGGGAGTCGTTGCCACCTACGTGTTCCACTACGTGCTGTTCGGCGTGCTCGCGACCCGGGTTGGGCTCGGCAAGCTCTTCATTGACCTCGCCACCTGCGTGGCAGGCCGTTATGCGGGCGGACCGGCCAAGGTCTCGATCTTCGGCTCGGCTCTGTTCGGCATGATCTCGGGCTCGTCCATCGCCAACACGGTCACGGTCGGCTCCCTGACGATCCCGGCGATGATCCGGGTCGGCTACCAGCGCCATTTTGCGGCAGCGGTCGAATCGGCAGCCTCGACCGGCGGGCAGATCACCCCGCCCATCATGGGCGCGGCCGCCTTCCTCATGGTGGAATTCCTCAACGTCTCCTATCAGACGGTGATCCTGGCGGCGGTCGTGCCCGCGTGCATGCACTTCTTCGGCGTGTTCATGCAGGTCCATCTCGAGGCCAAGCGCGCCGGGCTGAAGGGTCTGCCCGCCGAGGAACTGCCCAATGCGGCAAAAGTCATTCGCGAAGGCTGGCAGACAATCATGCCGCTCGCCGTGCTGCTGATCGTGCTGTTCTCCGGCTTCACCCCCTATCTTGCCGCCTTCTGGGGCATCACGGCCTGCCTCGTGGTGGGTGTCTCGCGCGTGCCCGCCATCACGCTTGGATTCCTGGCTGCCGTCATCGCGGCTATCGCCATGGGCATCCTCACGCAACTGGTCTTCGTGGTCCCGCTTCTTGCTCTGGTGCTGGCGCTCCTGATCATCACGTTCCTCAGAAGCGACGCCGGCAAGGCGGTGGTGCTCGACCTCGTGGACGCCTTCGTGGTCGGAGCCAAATACGCGATCGGCGTGGGCGCGGCCGCCGCAACGGTCGGCATCATCGTCGGCATCGTCACGCTCACCGGCGTCGGCTTCAAGATCTCGTTCATCGTCACCTCGTTCGCCGCGCAACTGGCGCAGGGCTTCATGGATCTCGTGCCGGCGGGCCTGACCGACATGAAGGCCATGACGCTGTTCTTCACCCTGCTGATGACGGCCATCGTCTGCATCCTGCTCGGCTGCGGCGTGCCGACGACGGCAAACTACATCATCATGGTCACCGTCGCGGCGCCGGCGCTCGGGCTCCTCGGCGTGCAGCCGCTCGTGGCGCATTTCTTCGTGTTCTATTACGGGGTGCTCGCCGACATCACGCCGCCGGTGGCGCTTGCCGCCTACGCGGGGGCCAGCATGGCGGGAGCGGATCCGTTCAGGACCGGAAACACGGCCTTCCGCCTGGGCTTGGGCAAGGCGCTCGTGCCGTTCGTCTTCGTGTACGGCCCGGCCATGCTCATCGTCACGCCCGAATTCACCTGGCCGGGCTTTCTCTTCGTCACGGCGGGAGCGGTCCTCGGTATCGTGTTCCTGTCGGCGGCCTTCGCTGGGTACGGGCTGACGCTGATGCGGGCCTGGGAGCGTTGGCTCATCGGCCTCGCGGCGCTGCCGATCATCGCCCCCGATGTGGAGACTACTCTGATCGGGTTGGCGATGGCGAGCCCCGTGGTGGTGTCCCAGCTCTTCAAGGCTCGTGCAGGGATGGTGCCGAGGCCCGCCTGAGGCACGCGCATGACAACCTGAACCATTCTGCGGTCCTTCCGTTGTTCTTTGCCGGATCGAAGACCACGGGAGAGCCTTATGGTGGACTACAGGAAGCTTTTGGATGCATTTGTCGGAGCCATTGGCCGTCCCGATCAGCAGAATTCTGGCCCGGCCGGCTACGGCGGCGTGAAGCAGCAAGTCGAGAAGAGCGTGACGCAGGCCACGGGTCAGTCGCCTGATCAGCTGTTGCAGAAAGCCAAAGACTTTGCCATCCGCAATCCCGGCCTCACCCAAACAGCCCTCGTCGGCCTGGCCGGTCTCCTGTTCAAAGGTCGCAAGAAGGGAAAGCTCACCGGCAATCTGGTCAGGCTCGGCGGCCTGGCGGTGATCGGAGGGCTGGCTTACAGGGCTTATCAGAACCAGCAAACGGCCAGGGGACCGGCGGCAGGCGGCACCAGCGCGGCCCCTGCTCCGGCAGCATCCGGGCCCGATGAGGCTGTCGCGCAATCCGCGCTGAGCTTGCCGGAAACCTCACGCTTTCACCCGGTCTCCCAGACCGAGGACGATGCGCTCCTGTTTCTGCGCACCATGGTGGCGGCCGCGGCGGCGGACGGGTATATCGACCAGGCGGAGCGGTCGCGAATCGTCAAGGGCCTGACCGAAGCCGGCATCGACCCGGAGGCGAGCCGGTGGCTCGAAACCGAGATGGCGTCGCCCGCCGATGTCGAGGAACTCGCCGCCAACATCAACGATCCGGAAAAGGCCGCGCAGGTCTATGCCGCAGCCCGGATCGCCATCGATCCCGACACGATCCAGGAGCGCGAGTTCCTGCATCAACTGGCCGAGGCGCTCGATCTCGATCCGGCGATGCGCGCGCAGATCGACGAAACGGCCGGCGGCCTGAGCTGACGTATGCTCTCCCCTCGAAGCCTGTCTGACCAATCCCTGTCTCACCCTGAGGAGGTGCGAAGCGGTTGTCTCGAAGGAGGATCCGGTGCGGTCTGGAAGCTCCTTCGAAATGCCACGTCTGCTCCGAAGGATGAGGCTCTGGATAAGGTTCTTAGAGCGGCGACACCCGCCCAAGCGGCCTGATGGTTTGATACTTGATGGTGGTCTGCGTGCCGGGTTTGTCCTCGTAGCGCTTGGCCAACACGAAGCCGAGCTCCGGCGAGTAGAGGTCGGTGTGCTCGGAGGTGACCTTGCCCTCCCCGTTGAGGAAGCGGTTGCGCACCACCAGGACATTGTAGGAGCAGGAGCCGAGCTGGAGCTGCTCCTGGCCCGTCACCGTCAATTCCAGGGAGATCAGAGCCCCCACCTTGCCCGGCTGGGCCGGAGCATAGGTCAAGGCCCGGCGGGCCTTCGGTTCGAGCGGGAAGATGGCCCGAAGGTCGGAGATGGGAATATTGATGCTCCGGGCCGTATCGTCGAAACGGCTGATCGGGAAGAGCCCGCGGTAGTAGATCACGTCCTGCTTTTTTCCGCCCGGATACGCGTTCACCACATGGACGAAATGATCCGAGGCAGGTCGGACTTCCGCGACCGTTCCCTGGCGTTCCAGAGCAAAGCCCAGCTTCGCGGTCTGGGCCGTCGGGCAATCGTCGCCCAAGGCTGGAGAAGCCAGGACAATCATCAGGGCGAAGGGAAGGACGCGTCGAAACATGGATGGCGAACCGGCGTTATCGAACGAGGAAGCGGCACGCCGGAAAATCATCCGGCGCCGAGATCGTGTAACATAATCCCTGCCGTGGTGAAATGCCGATCCCGGATCGCTGCCGCGTCGAGGCATCGCTTCGGCTTCCTGAAAGGCAGATACTTTAGTCAGAGGACGGTTGATCTTGCCCCCCGTCCTGGATCAAATACCGCCACTGCGTTTACGGATGCCCGAAAGGAATGAAGAATGGCTGAGAGGCCTCACCGTCGCACTCCCGATCAGCTTCGCTCACGGCTGTGGTTCGACAATCCCGATAATCCGGGCATGACGGCGCTCTACCTGGAGCGCTACCTGAATTTCGGCCTCACGGGCAAGGAGCTGCAGGGCAAGAAGCCGATCATCGGCATCGCCCAGACCGGCTCCGACCTTTCGCCGTGCAACCGCCATCATCTCGAACTCGCCAAGCGGGTGCGGGACGGCATCACGGCCGCCGGCGGCGTGCCGTTCGAGTTTCCGTGCCATCCGATCCAGGAGACGGGCAAGCGCCCCACCGCCTGCCTCGACCGCAATCTCGCCTATCTGTCTCTTGTCGAGGTTCTCTACGGCTATCCGCTCGACGGTGTCGTGCTGCTGACGGGTTGCGACAAGACCATGCCGGCCTGCCTCATGGCGGCCGCGACCGTGAACATCCCGGCCATCTCGCTCAACGTCGGACCGATGCTCAACGGCTGGCATCACGGCGAGCGCACGGGCTCCGGCACCATCGTGTGGAAGGCGCGCGAACGCCATGCGGCAGGCGATATCGACTACCAGCAGTTCATCGACATCGTCGGGTCGAGCGCGCCGTCCGTCGGCCACTGCAACACCATGGGCACGGCCTCCACGATGAACGCGCTCGCGGAAGCGCTCGGCATGTCTTTGCCCGGATCGGCTGCGGTGCCTGCGCCCTACCGTGAGCGCGGACAGATGGCCTATGAGACGGGTCTGCGCATCGTCGACATGGTGTGGGAGGACCTGAAACCCTCCGACATCATGACCCGCGAAGCTTTCGAGAACGTCATCGTGGCCAATGCGGCGATCGGCGGCTCCACCAACGCGCCGATCCACATCAATGCGATCGCCAAGCATATCGGCGTGCCGCTCGATTGCGACGACTGGGAGCGCATCGGCTTCGAGATCCCGCTGCTCGTGAACGTGCAGCCGGCGGGCGAATATCTCGGCGAGGAGTATTACCGCGCCGGCGGTCTTCCGGCCGTGATGGCCGAGCTGATCGGCGCCGGCAAGATCCACGAGAACGCGCTGACCTGCACGGGCACCACGATCGGCGAGAACTGCAAGGGCAAGCACACCTGGGATCGCGATGTGATCCGCTCCTACGACAATCCGCTGAAGGAGAAGGCCGGCTTCCTGAATCTCAAGGGCACGCTCTTCGACTCTGCGATCATGAAGACCAGCGTGATCAGTCAGGAATTCCAGGAGCGCTATCTCAACAATCCGGAAGACCTGAACGCCTTCGAAGGGCGCGTCGTCGTGTTCGACGGGCCGGAGGATTATCACCACCGCATCGACGATCCGTCGCTCAATATCGACGAGCACACGATCCTCATCATGCGCGGCGCGGGTCCGGTTGGGTATCCCGGTGCCGCCGAGGTCGTGAACATGCAGCCGCCGGGCGCGCTGATCAAGCGGGGCGTCCTCTCGCTGCCCTGCATCGGCGACGGACGCCAGTCCGGAACCTCGGGCACGCCGTCGATCCTCAACGCTTCGCCGGAGGCGGCCGTAGGCGGCGGACTTGCGCTGCTGCAGACCGGTGATCGCATCCGCATCGACCTCAACAAGCGCAGCGCCGACATTCTTCTGTCGCCGGAGGAACTAGAGAAGCGGCGCGCCGATCTCGAGGCCCGGGGCGGCTATGCCTATCCGGCGAGCCAGACGCCCTGGCAGGAGATCCAGCGCTCGATGGTGGATCAGCTCTCCGAGGGCATGACGCTGAAGCCGGCGGTGAAGTACCAGAAGGTCGCGCAGACCTTCGGCGTGCCGCGCGACAATCACTGATCTGCACGAAAGGAACGGGGGCGGTCATGAACAGGCTTCACGGAAAGACGGCCCTCGTCACGGCGGCAGGGCAGGGCATCGGACGCGCCACTGCGAAAGCCTTCCTCCGCGAAGGCGCAAAGGTCTGGGCGACGGATCTTGACGTCGCCAAACTGGAGGGACTCGACGGCGCCGAGAGGCGCAGGCTCGACGTGCTCTCGAACGCCGATGTCGAGCAGCTCGTCGCCGAGGCCGGGCCGTTCGACGTTCTCGTCAATGCGGCGGGCTTCGTGCATCACGGCACGATCCTCGAATGCTCCGACAAGGACTGGGATTTCTCGTTCGACCTGAACGTGCGGTCCATGCATCGGACAATTCGGGCCGTGCTGCCGGGCATGCTGGAGAAGGGCCGGGGTTCGATCGTCAACATCGCGTCCGGTGCCTCGTCCGTGCGCGGCATTCCCAATCGCTACGTATACGGGACCACGAAGGCGGCGGTGATCGGCCTCACGAAGGCCGTCGCGGCCGATTTCATCAAGCGCGGTGTGCGTGCCAACGCCATCTGCCCCGGCACGATCCAATCGCCATCCCTCGACGAGCGGATCGCTGCGCTGGCTGCAAGCTCGGGGCAAAGCCTCGACGCGGTACGCCAGGCCTTCATCGACCGCCAGCCGATGGGGCGGCTCGGCACGGCCGAAGAGGTGGCGGCGCTCGCCGTCTATCTCGCCTCCGACGAGGCCAGCTACACGACGGGCCATATCCACCTCGTGGACGGCGGATTTGCGCTATAAACGGACCACGCTTTTCCGCACCTGCCGTTTCCCTCGGCAGGCGACTTGCCCCACAGACCAAAGAAAAAAGGCAGGCGTTCGAGCCTGCCTTTTCAGTTTACCGTGGTTTTAGGATAGGCGGTTTGTTGCTTGTTGGTGATCGGCATTACCCCCGCGCGGTTTTGCTGTTGGCGCGCTCTGCTTTGGCAATCCATGCCGCCGCCCCACGGTGCCTCCAATCCATCCGCAATACGATACGAAAGTCCCGGATGGAGCCGCTATACTGGCTGAGGCAATACAACACGACCCCTCTGACAAAATAGAACTTCACCAAAAACGTCGTCAAGAAAGTTGCTCTTGGATTGTAGTGAGTTAACGGGTTGAAATTTTCACCGAGCACCAAGTCGACAAGACTTAGAATGACTGACTGTCTCATACCTGTGGTTGTGGTCGTCATTGGATGCCTCAAGCGAAAGTGGTAGTACTGTCTTTGGGGGAAAAGTATTGTTCTTCTGTTTTGACTTGTTGAAGTCGCCCCCAATGTCTCACGATGCTTACCTTGCGGAAATCGGAGGAGCGCAAGACTTGTCGGAAAAACGCAGATATCGTAGCTTTTCTTGAGAAACGGCCATCTCGGGCCGCATGAACAGACCCAGACGACCCTGGGAATAGTGGTCGAGATGGGCGGGGACCATGGTGGATGCTCATCCGCGCAGGGAGCAGACGACGCCGCCCGAGGCAGGGCACAGCTCTGGCGCGCAGCCTGCTGCTCACGATGGGTCGGTGTTTGATTTCGCGCTCAGGTCCACCCGTCTCGATGAGATCGAGGAGGTGACGAACACGCTCATTTCTCCCAACAGGACAAAGCCCCTAGCAAAGGGCAGTGGGTTCAATACCGTATTCAAGATCCATGGCTTACAGGATTTCTGCTCCTTCACGACGAGCTATGGATGCTCGGTCGGGGTCAACCTCCAATACGAGTCGTCAGATGAGCGGATGGCGTTTCTTTTGGCTCGCCAAGGCAAAGGCCAGCTAATCAAGGACCGGCGGGAATTCGAAGTTTCTGCCCAGGAAGGAATTGTATTCGAAGCGGGTTCACCGAAAACTCTCAACTACCTGGATGACTGCCAGCTCTCCGTTCTCGTCATGAACAAGCGGAAGATGGCGGATTATTGCGCCAAGCTGCTGGCTTGGGACCTCGACCGGGATCTCCAGTTCGACATCACGTTCGATCTGAGCAGCCCGAACGGGCCAAGCTGGATCAGGTTATTCCAGTATGCCACCGCCGAACTTGCCAGCCCGCATTCCCTGTTCCGGCATGTGCCGGCCGCCCGTCAGCAGTTGGAGCAGACGGTGCTGACCGGGTTCCTGCTCGCACACTCTCACACCTACTCGGAGGCCTTGCTGCGGCCGCAATCGGCGGCCGTGCCGTTCTACGTCAAGCGGGCGGAAGCCTATATCGAGGCGCATTTCTCGGAGCCGCTGTCGCTCGCCGAGATCGCCGCCCAGGCGGGTGTGAGTGCGCGAAGCCTGCAGAACGGCTTCCAGACCTTCCGCAACACCACTCCCATGGCTTTCCTGCGATCAATCCGGCTGCAGACGGTGCATCGCGCCTTGCTCCGTGCCGATCCTAAGACAACCACCGTTATGGAGATTGCCCTCGGTTGTGGCTTCGGCCACATGGGGGAATTTGCCGCCGCCTACCGAAAAGCCTTTGGTGTTGCGCCGAGCCAGACTTTTCTGACGAAGGTGAGAGCCTGATGACTCCTGCCGGACGAGAAAATGGCAATAATCTTCACGGTGAAGATCATCCTTTATCTCAATATGCGGGCGTTGGTGCTAAGCCTGCCGCTCACGATGGTTCCGTGATCGACCTGACGATCAGGTCGACCGCACTCGACGAGATGGAGGATCTCACAAGCACGCTCGTTTCCCCTAACAAGCTGAGGCCACTCACGAGGAACGGCACCTTCAACGGCCTTTTCCAAGCTCACGGCTTGCCGGATTTTTTCACCTTTGCAACCGGCTATGGATGCTCGGTCGGGGTCAGTATCCAACACGAGCCGAATGATGAGCGAATGGGATTCGTCTGGGCTCGCAAAGGACACGGCCAGTTCATCATGGAGGGGCGCAAACATGAGTTCTCCAGCCAGCGCGGCATTGTGATGATCGCTGGCCCCCCGAGAATCCTGAACTACCTCGATGATTGCGAGACCTCCATTCTCGTGATGAATAAACGCAAATTGGCGGAGCAATGCGCCAAGCTGCTGGGGTATGATCTCGACCGGGATCTCGCGTTGGACACGGCGTTCGATCTGAGCGGCGCCCACGGACAGAGCTGGGTGCGGCTGTTCCAGTATGCCACCGCCGAACTTGCCAGCCCGCATTCCCTGTTCCGGCACGTGCCGGCCGCCCGTCAGCAGTTGGAGCAGACGGTGCTGACCGGGTTCCTGCTCAGCCAGACCCACACCTACTCGGAGGCCTTGCTGCGGCCGCAATCCGCCGCGGTGCCGTTCTACGTCAAGCGGGCGGAAGCCTATATCGAGGCGCATTTCGCCGAGCCGCTGTCGCTCGCCGAGATCGCCGCCCAGGCAGGCGTGAGCGCGCGAAGTCTGCAGAACGGCTTCCAGGCCTTCCGCAACACCACCCCGATGGCTTTTCTCCGCTCATTCCGACTGAGCAGAGCCCAGCGCGCCCTGCTTCAGGCCGATCCGAACACCGCAACGGTGACAGAGATCGCGCTGGCCTGCGGGTTCAATCATATGGGCGAGTTCGCGGCCGCTTACCGGAATGCCTTTGGCGTCGCGCCGAGCCAAACCTTGCTGGCGAAGGTGAGAGCCTCATGACATCCGCTGGACGGGACAAGAATAACGAGATCGATCACCCATCACATCAAGTAAATGGCGCTGGCACAAAGCCTGCCACTCATGATGGATCCGTGGTCGACCTCACAATCAGGTCGACCGAACTCGACGAGATGGAGAATTTCACGAATTCCCTGATCTCGTCCCACAGGCTGAAGCCTTTGACGAAGGACGGTGAGTTCGACAGCACCCTGCAGATCCACGGCCTGCCGGATTTCTGCAACTTCTCGATCTCCTACGGACGCCCTGTCGCGGGCTTTCTCCAGGACGAATCAAGCGACGAGCGGATGGCCTTCGTCATGGCACCGAAAGGCCGTGGCCAGCTCGTCATGAACCGGCGTGAGTTCGACGTCTCCGGCGAGAAGGGGGTCGTGTTCCCGGCCGGCCCGCTCAGAACTCTCAATCACAGCGGCGATTGCCAGCTCTCTGTTCTCATCATGAACCGGAGCAAGGCCGCGGAGCATTGCGCGCAGTTGCTGGGACGCCACCTCGACCGGGATCTTCAGTTCGACCTCGGCTTCGGTCTGACCAGCGCCCACGGACAGAGCTGGGTGCGGCTCTTCCAGTATGCCACCGCCGAACTTGCCAGCCCGCATTCCCTGCTCCGGCATGTGCCGGCCGCCCGTCAGCAGTTGGAGCAGACGGTGCTGACCGGGTTCCTGCTCAGCCAGACCCACACCTACTCGGAGGCGCTGCTGCGGCCGCAATCCGCCGCGGTGCCGTTCTACGTCAAGCGGGCAGAAGCTTACATCGAGGCGCATTTCGCGGAGCCACTGTCGCTCGCAGAAATCGCCGCCCAGGCGGGCGTGAGCGCGAGAAGCCTGCAGAACGGGTTCCAGAGCTTCCGCAACACCACTCCCATGGCTTTTCTCCGGTCGGTCCGATTGCAGCGGGTGCACCGGGCGTTGCTGGCTGCAGACCCTGCGACCGCGAGAATCACCGACATCGCGCTGGCCTGCGGGTTCAATCACATGGGCGAGTTCGCAACCGCCTATCGCCGTGCCTTCGGCGAGACGCCACGGCAGACTTTGGCGCGGGCGCGATGAGGCTCGCGCCTGCATAAAGCTTTCTGGAAGCGTCTATTTCGGGCGCCAGGGCGTCTCCGCCACCGGGGTCAGCGGGCCCTTGCCGCCGAACCATGCGATCAGGTTGTCGGCCACCAGCTTGCCCATGGCGTTGCGGGTGTGCACCGATGCGGAGGCGATGTGGGGGAGGAGCACCACGTGCTCCAGGTCGATCAGCTCCTGCGGCACGCGCGGCTCGTCCTCGTAGACGTCGAGGCCCGCACTCAGGATCGTGCCCGATTTGAGAGCTTCGATGAGAGCCTGCTCGTCCACGACGGTGCCGCGGGCGACGTTGATCAGGACGCCGTTGGGCCCGAGAGCCTTCAGCACCTCCGCGTTGATGAGATGCCGGGTCGAAGCGCCGCCGGGCGTGATGACGACCAGCACGTCGCAGGCCTCCGCCAATCCGGTCACGGTCGGGTAGTAGGAATAGGCCACGTCGTCCTGCTGCGTGCGCCCGTGATAGGCGATGCTGACGTCGAACCCGGAGAGCCGCTTCGCGATGGCCTTGCCGATGCGCCCGAGGCCGACGATGCCGACCTTCCTCTCGCGCAGGGTCGCCGAGAGCGGGAAGGAGGCTTCCAGCCATTTGCCTTCGCGCAGGTAGCGGTCGGCCTGGGGGATCTTTCGCAGCGTCGCGAGAAGGAGGCCGAGGGTGAGATCGGCGACCTCGTCGTCGAGGACGCCGGGCGTGTTGGTGACGACGATGCTGCGCCTGGCGGCTTCCGCGGCATCCACGTTGTCGTAGCCGACGCCGAAGCTCGAGACGATCTCCACGTTGGGCAGGCGGTCGAGCAGGGTGGCGTCCACGCGGCCGAACAGCGTGCTGGTCGCCACGCCGCGGATGCGAGGGCCGATCTCCTTCAGAAAGGCCTCCTTGTCCGTCTGCTCCCACAGGCGGTGGAGCGTGAAGGCCCTGTCGAGGGCGTCAATGACGATCGGCATCATCGGCGCAGTCATCAGGATGTCGGTTCGGCTCATGGCGTTTCCTGTTGTCATGTCGGGTTAGAGAGCACAGCGCGTGATGCCGCCCCGGCGAAAGGCTTCGTCGATGGCCTTGGCCTGCTGCTGGAGGGCCGCCTTCACGTCCGGCGGCAGGTCGAGCCAGCGGCAGCCGCGCAGGGCGGCTTCCAGCGCGTAGAGGGCATTGAGGCTCACCTGCCGGGGCAGCATGAATTTCAGCCGGCGATACGCCTCGACGGATCCGATGGACCGGAGATCCTTGATGGTGCGGATCCCGACCTCTTCCAGCCGGCTCTGCGTGACGGGACCGATCCCGGGCAGGGTGTCGATGGCGGCATCACTCACGGGGTCGGCTCCGGCTTCCGAGGCTTCACGCGCTCACGGTAGAGCAAATAGAGCCCCGATGCGATGACGATGCCAGCCCCGACGAAGGTCCAAGAATCCGGCCAATCCCCGAAGAGGACATAGCCCAGAGCCAGCATCCAGACGATCTGACTGTAGATGAAGGGCGCCAGGATCGCCGCCGGAGCCCGGGCATGGGCGAGGACCAAGAGCCAATGGCCGAAGGCCCCATAGAAGCCCGTCGTCGCAAGAAGGAACCACACGAGAGGCGAGGAGGGCGTGGACCACACCCAGGGCAGCACGGGGGTGACGAAGACGATGCCGGCGACGCTCGAATAGAGGGTCGTGGTCGCGATGGAATCGCTCGATGCCAGCATGCGCGTTACGATGTTGTAGAACGCATAGGCCACGGAGCCTGCCACGGACAGCAGGGCGGCCGGATGCATGGTGCCCAGACCTGGGCGCGTGATCACCAGAATGCCGATGAAGCCGACGCCGATGGCGGTCATGCGCTGCCAGCCGATGCGCTCTCCCAGAAATGGGCCCGCCAAAAGCGCCACCAGCAGCGGCGTCGCGAAGATGATGGACTGGGTCTCGACGAGCTGCAGGTAGTTCAGGGCCAAGAAATTGCACAGGGTCGAGGCGAAGAGCAGGAACGACCGCAGCAACTGCAGGGGGAGCCGGCGCGTCCGGAGGGCTCCGGGCTGTGTCCTGGGATTGATGACCAGGACGGTGAGAAAGGCTGCCGAGATGTAGCGGGCCCAGACCGTGACCATGGGGTCCACCGAGCGGTTCACCCATTTGGCCGTCGCATCGAGGCATGAAAAGCAGAACAGCGCCGCACACATGAGGGCGATGCCCACCAGGCGGTTCTGACGCTGCGCGGCGATTTTCGGCGGGAACGTGGGGATGCTGTCGGCCATGCCGGGAATGCTAGCCGCTTCACCGCCCCGAAGCGACTGTCCGTCACGCACGACCCTCGTGCGCGACGCACAGGGGTGATGATCAGGCCGTGGCGGCCAACTCCGGCTCGCTTGCGGCTTCCAGCCCGTCTGCCTCGTCGTCGGTGTCGAATCCGGTCTGATCGGCTCCGGTAATGCCGGCGAGGTTCTTGGCAGCCTTGCGCAGGAGCTTGCGCAGGCGCTTGCGATCCTTGTTGTCGAAGCCTTGGAGCAGTTCCGCCTCGACCTCTTCCCAGAGGGCGTCGATGGCGGCGGCCTTGCGCTTGCCCTCCTTGGTCAGCTTGACCCGCACGACCCGGGCGTCACCGGGTTCGGTGTGGCGCTCCACCAGCTTGAGGCTGGAGAGGCGGGAGACCGTCTTGGATGCTGTCGGCGGGCGCACCCGCAGAATGGCGGCGAGCTCGCCCATGGTCATGGGGCCGGAGCTGCCGAGAGCCTGGAGGACTTGCTCCTGACCAGCGAAGAGCCCGAGTTCAGAGAGCTTGTCGCCGGTCCGGCTTCGATGCAGGCGGGAGGCTTGAACCAGAGCCCATCCGACGCTTTTGACGCCCGGATGCGTATTGTCGTTCTCCATGGTCCCCTCGCTGTTCGAAGCGTTTGCTGGGCTACCATGGACGGGACTCATGACGGTACGATGACAAGCCGGCACACTATTGCCAGGCTAAATAAATTGCCTTCAGACCTCTCGCTGCAGAGCGCTCTCATGCCAGCGGCGAAGGAGAACATGATTGAGCGCGGCCAGAACGACGAACAGGGCGATGCCGGTCAGGGCCAGAAGAACGAGAGCCGCGAAGAGGCGCGGGATGTTGAGCCGGTACTGGCTCTCGATGATGCGGTAGGCCAGTCCCGAGCCTGCTCCGGCCGATCCTGCCGCCATCTCGGCCACCACGGCGCCGATCAGGGACAGGCCGCCCGCGATCCGCAGCCCCGCCAGAAAGGCCGGAAGGGCCGCCGGGCGGCGCAGATACCACAGGGCTTTCAGACGCGCCGCTGCGCTTTGCGAGGCGGGGGCGCCGTAAAGCTCGAACAGCTCCATGAGGTTCCGGTCGACGGATTGCAGGCCGAGCATCGTGTTCGAGAGAACCGGAAAGAACGCGACGAGCCACGCGCAGGCGAGAACCGCCGCATCCTGCGGCATGTAGATCAGGAGCAGGGGCGCGATGGCGATGACCGGCGTGACCTGCAGCACGACGGCGAAGGGATAGAGCGAATACTCCACGATCTTCGAAAGACTGAGCAGGATTGCCAGCAGCACGCCCCCGAGAACGGCAAGCACGAGGCCGGTGATCGTCGTCCCGAGCGTCGTCAGGAGCGACGCCGAGAGCAGCGGCCAATCGGCCACGAGGGTTCTCGCGACCAGGCTCGGCGCAGGCAGGATGTAAGGCGGGATACCCCGGACATGCACGACGGCTTCCCACGCGGCGACGGCCGCTGCGAAGACGATGAGCGGCAGAACGATCCTCAGGGGATGGCTGCGGGAGAGCATCGACGCAAAGGCCATCACAGCGTCTCCGCCGCCGTCTGATCGAGCAGAACCTGCGAGATCAGTCCGCAGAGCTGCGCATAACGCGAACTGGCGCGAAACTCCTTCGAGCGCGGTCCGGGCGTCTCGCCCTCGATGTTGGCGACGATGCGACCCGGTCGTGGAGACATGACGGCGATCCGGCTTGAGAGATAGGCGCTCTCGTAGACCGAGTGGGTCACGAACACCACGGTGCAGCGCAAGTCGTTCTGAAGGCGCAGCAGATCGTCGTTGAGCCGGAAGCGGGCGATCTCGTCGAGGGCGGCGAAGGGTTCGTCCATCAGAAGCAGCCGCGGCTTCAGCGACAATGCCCGCGCGATCGAGACGCGCATCCTCATGCCGCCGGAGAGTTCGCGCGGGTAGGCCTTCGCGAAATCGCTCAATCCGACGAGGGCAAGACTCTCGGCGATGCGGTCGTGCGCATCGTGCCTGGACGCGCCGCGCAGGCGCAACGGCAGCCATACGTTGTCCGCCACGTTGGCCCAGGGCATCAGGGTCGGGTCCTGAAACACGAACCCGATCTCGCCGCGATGATCGTCATCGGTCGAGTCCGGCCAGCTGACGATTCCTTCCGTCGGCTGCGCGAGCCCCGCAATGAGGCGCAGCACCGTCGACTTGCCGCATCCGGAAGGGCCGAGGAGCGACACGAACTCGCCTGCGAAGACGTCGAGATCGAAGCCGGCGAGCGCCGTCACGCCGTTGGAGAAAACTTTCGTGACGTCTCTCAGGGAAACGAGCGTGGGAGAGGGCTGCGTCATGGGTGCGGCGACACGGGAGGCATCACCCTCCTATTGCTGTCTCAGGTTCAGCCCCACGCCTTTGTTCACGAACTGGAGCGTGTAGGCTTTTCTATAATCGAGATCCGCCTTGAAGAGACCGGCCTTCACCATCTTGTCGAAGAAGTCCTTCATGCGGGCGTCCGTCATGGCGCCGATGCCGAGCGTGTGCGTGTCGCCGGAATCGACGATGCCGTATTCCTTCATCTTGGCATGGGAATAGGCAAGCAACTCGTCGGTCATTTCCGGGTTGTCGCGCTTGATGAGCTCCTTGGCCTTCGCGTTGTCGCCGTAGAGGTAATTGTACCAGCCGATGGTCGAGGCATCGACGAAGCGCTGCACGAGATCGGGATTTTTCTCCACCACCTCGCGGCGCGTCTCCACGGTGGTGGAATAGGTGCTGAAGCCGTGATCGGCGAGCAGGAACACGTTGGGCCTGAACCCTGCAGCCTTCTCGATGGTCAGCGGCTCGGATGTGACGTAGCCCTGCTGCACCGATGCCTTGTTGGCGATGAAGGGCGCCGGGTTGAAGCCGAAGGGCTTCACCTGCTCGTCCTTGAATCCGTACTCGGCCTTCATCCACTGGAAGAAGGTGGCGACGCCGTCCTTCGACAGAAGAATGTCGTTCGACGTCTTCAAGCTGGCGAAGGTGTCGAGCCCCTGACCCGGGTGGCTGAGGAGCACCTGCGGCTCCTTCTGGAAATGAGCCGCAACCACGATGGTGGGGATGTCCTTCTCCACCGCCGAGAAGGCCTGGATCATGCTGCCGCCCATATAGAAATCGAGCTTGCCGACGGTCATGAGCATGCGGTTGCTGGCCCGGGGGCCGCCCGGCACGATGGTGACCTTGAGGCCGTACGTCTCGTAAGTGCCGTCGGCAAGTGCCTGATAATAGCCGCCATGCTCGCCCTGGGCGATCCAGTTGGTGCCGAAGGACACCTCCGTCAGCGGCTGCTGCGCCAGGGCGCTTCCGCCCAGGCAGGCCGCCATCGCTCCCGTGATCCAGGCGCTCAGCTTCATCGGCACTTACCTTTCGCTCGGCAGAGGAAACGGCCTGCCATCCGAGGCACAGCTTCTGCGCGGTTCAGTGTTGCTTGGCAAGGTCTTCGTATCCTATTGGAGAGAGAGGCGGATTGCACCAGTTCTGCCACCGTCCGTCGTCATCACCGGGCTTGTCCCGGTGATCTCGCTTGTTTGAAGCACGGCGCTCTTCCGATCGGGACGGGGCTGGCCGTGACGCCGCGGGTGTCATCCCCGGCGCACGCAGTGCGGGAAGGGGATCCTTGGCGTTGCGCCTGATCGTGGATTCCCTTCCCCTGCGAGGGCGTTCGCCCTCTCCGGCCGGGCATGACACGCCGGGCGTGCCGCAGACGGTTCTGGTGACCTGTGTTGCTGTCAAAGAGCCAGCACCTTGGGGCCCGCAGCTTGCGCTGCGAGCCTTGCGGATGATCGAGGGTGGCGCGAGAGGCAGCCCGGCTCGATGATGATGATGGGAAGATGGAAGAGCCAGGATGCCTCTTCGCACGCGGTACTTTTAGGCGTTTAGACTTGGCCGGTGACAGCCAAGGGCCTCCCGCCGGCCGGGTTGCGAAACCTGCCGCGGGACCGCTCCTGGCCTCACCCTTGCGACGCCTCGCGAGCGCGCCCCCGTCAGGCCGGGATGACAAACGATATAGCCCAGGTGCAACAGAATGTCAAGAACAAAGTGAGAACATATCGTTGCGCTCTCACCCACACCCTCGACGTCATCACCGGCCTTGTGCCGGTGATCCCGATGGATTGAAGCGCCGTGCCTTTCCGATCGGGATGGCCGGCACAAGCCCGGCCATGCCGTGGTGGGTGTCAGAGCCGGTAATCCCGGTGGAAGAAGCGCTGCGCACCAACAATCGGAATGGCCGGAACAGGCCCGGCCATGACGGCGGAGAGTTTGAAGGGACCGGTGCCATTCCCGGCCCACACCGGGGTGGTGACGACACGACGTCAGCGACCCGTCACTCCACGAACCAGGGATAGGTCCAGGTCTCCGTCAGGGCCCGGTTGCCCGCGCGCAGGAAGGCGCGCAGATCCGTGGACTGGCCTGGCTCCAGCTTTACGTCGATGGCCGCCCGGAAGCCGTTCGTATGGCTGTTGGGCATGATGAAGGTGTTGGTGATCTGGCCGACCGAGGTGGAGGGCACCAGCTGCACCTGCTCCGGCGCGCCGAGATAGTAGGGCAGGTTGCCGCCCGCGAAATCGATGATGAAGCGGCGGTGCCGGGGATCGCTCGGCGCGTTCGATCCGCTGGCACGGGGCGGCGACTGGAAGGTATTGATCACCTTCCCGCCCGGGTGCATGGCGCCGATCGCCGACGCGGCCCGCAAACGATAGGACAGGACCACCTCCTGCCCCGGCTCGAAGGGCCGGTTCGGCTGCCAATAGGCCACGATGTTGTCGTGGGTCTCGTCGGGCGTCGGAAGCTCGACCAGCTCGACCCAACCCTCGCCCCATTGTCCGATGGGCTCGACCCAATAGCCGGGCCGCTGATGGTAGGTGGCTTCGAGATCCTGATAATTCTCGAACACCCGGTCACGCTGCATCAGGCCGAAGCCGCGGGGATTGTTGTCGCTGAAGGACGAGATCGTCTTGGCGTTCGGATTGCGTAAGGGGCGCCAGATCCACTCGCCCGCGCCGGATTGCATGAGCAGGCCATCCGAATCATGGATTTCGAGGCGGTAGTCGTCGGTCGGCTTGCGGTCGTTCTCGCCCTCGAAGAACATGGACGTGAGGGGAGCGACGCCCACATTGGTGATGGTCTGCCGCGGGAACAGGGTCGCCGTGACGTCGAGGGTCGTTTCCTTCGACGGGTAGATATCGAATCGATAGGCACCGGCGACGGACGGGCTGTCGAGAAGGGCGTAGACGATGGCCCGCTCGTCGTTGGGCTTGGGCATTTCGATCCAGAATTCGCGGAAATGCGGAAATTCCTCCGCTTCGCCACCTTCCACATTGATCGCGAGGCCCCGCGCCGAGAGGCCGTATTTCTGATCCGTTCCAAGGAAGCGGAAATAGCTCGCGCCGAGGAAGGCGATGAGCTCGTCGAATACCTTGGGGTTGTTCAGGGGGTAGTGAAGGCGAAAGCCCGCAAAGCCGAGGTTGACCGGAAGCGGCCGCTCGATCTTGTTGCGGCCGTAATCGAACAGCTCCCGCTGATAGGGCACGGGGGTGGGCACCCCGTCGCGGATGATGTTCACCGTCACGGGCCGCTGGTAGAGGAAGCCGAGGTGGAAGAGCTGCATCCGGAACGGCCCGTTGCCGGAGCCGAGCAGGGCCTTGTCCGGGCGGAAGCGGATGTCCCGGTAATCGTCGAAGCTGAGCCGGTTGAGCGGCTCGGGCAGCTGCCCCGAAGAAGCCTCGTAGGGCACGGCCGCCAGCTCGCGGGCCCGGCGCACCACATCCTCGTATCGGAACGGATTGGGCGCCGGCACGCCGGTCTGCTGCTGCGCTAAAGCCTGCTGGTTCAAGGCGGACAGCGCAGTGGCTGCGAGCAGGCTTTGCAGGAGGGTGCGGCGGGAGGGGTTCGTCATGGCTGCGGAGCGTTCTCGACTGAAAGAGGAAAATGGCGGGAATTCAGGGTTTGGAATATGGGCCTCGATCTTCTTCCGTGTACCGGTTCCGCTTAATGGAGGCTGAATGGTGATGCGAACAAGACACAGGTCTCGGCAGGGTTAAAAAAATCTCAGACAGGGTCTGAAAAACTCTTGTGATCCCCGGCGAATATGCTTATTTCACCCCTGCCCAATTTCGCACGTGCCTGTGGTCGCGTGCCGGTTGGTGGGCATCCGGACAAGAGGCCGGACAGCCGCCCGAGAGCGCCCTAGCTCTCGATACCCCTAACCGGCAGCCGGAGGCGAAAACCGGCGCACCTCGCTCTCAGCGGGGGACGCGACTTAAAGCAACGACGAACGGGCTTTTTTGGTCTCGTTGGCCCTCCAAAGGTCAACACCGAAGAGGCTTGTTTATCATTGCCAGGCGTGCGGATGGAGAACTCCCCATCCAATCCAAGGCAGCATCGTCGGGTGAAGAGCCCATCGCCGCTTCTCGTGTCTCCATCGCACGAAGCGGGATGTGATCTTTCCTCGCTGACGCCGGACGGCAGGAAGTCCTGATCGTCTGAATTTCAATCCGGAGGCTCGACAAGACCTCCATTGAACCTTTGGTGGGGAGAGCGCCATGACTCAGCGCATCCGTGAATTCCTGCGCAACCGACGTGAGGACGGCCCGTGCGTGGTCGTCGACCTCGAGGTCGTGCGCGACAATTACTCGAAGTTTGCCCGTGCGCTCCCCGACACGCGCGTGTTCTACGCCGTGAAGGCCAACCCGGAGCCGCAGGTGCTCAAGCTCCTGGCCGAGCTCGGCTCGTGCTTCGACACGGCGTCCGTGGTCGAGATCCAGCTCGCGCTGGAGGCCGGCGCGACGCCCGACCGCATCTCCTTTGGCAACACGATCAAGAAGGAGCGCGACATCGTGCGCGCCCTCGAGCTCGGCGTGCGCCTCTATGCGGTCGACTGCGAGGCCGAGGTCGACAAGATCGTCCGCGCGGCCGGCACGGCCGGTATCGATGCCGCTGACGTGAAGGTGTTCTGCCGCATCCTGTGCGACGGCGCCGGCGCCGAATGGCCGCTCTCCCGCAAGTTCGGCTGCGTGCCCGAGATGGCCGTGGACGTGCTGGAGCATGCCTATCGTCAGGGCCTGGAGGCTTACGGCGTATCCTTCCACGTGGGCTCGCAGCAGCGCAACACCGAGGCCTGGGACCAGGCTCTCGGTTCCGCTTCGGCGATCTTCCGTGAATGCGCGCATCGCGGCATCCACCTGTCGATGGTCAACCTCGGCGGCGGCTTCCCGACCAAGTACCTGAAGACGGTCCCGATGGTCGAAGCCTACGGCGAGTCGATCTTCCGGGCGCTGTCGAAGCACTTCGGCAACCGCATCCCGGAGACGATCATCGAGCCGGGCCGCGGCATGGTCGGCAACGCGGGCGTCATCGAGGCCGAGGTCGTTCTCGTCTCGAAGAAGAGCCGCGACGAGGACGAGGTGCGCTGGGTTTATCTCGACATCGGCAAGTTCGGCGGTCTCGCCGAGACGATGGACGAGTCGATCCGCTACCCGATCCGCACGGAGCACGACGACGACCGCATGGTGCCGTGCGTGCTCGCGGGTCCCACCTGCGACTCGGCCGACGTTCTCTACGAGAAGGAGCCTTATCCGCTCCCCATCTCGCTGGAGATCGGCGACAAGGTGCTGATCGAGGGCACGGGCGCCTACACGACCACCTACTCGGCGGTCGCGTTCAACGGCTTCCCGCCGCTCAAGTCCTACGTGATCTGATTCACGTCCCGCCTGCCTCGTCCCATCGAGGCAGGCATCAACCCAACAGAGTTGTCCCGGACGGCCTGTTCAAGGCTTTAAGGACGCATCGGATAACCGCATAACCGGTATCCACTTTTGCGTCCGATGCTGCGAGCAGGTGCGAGGGCTGTCGCTCACCCCACGTGTTTTGGGAGGCCACGGCCATGATCACGATCCGCGAAGAAACCTTCCGCGATGTCGAGGCGCGCGAGGCGCTGCTCGATGCCTGCTTCGGACCCGCCCGGTTCCAGAAGACCTGTGAACGCCTGCGCGAGGGCCGGCTGCCGGCCGACGGCCTGTCCCTGGTTATCGACCGGGACGGCGAGATCATCGGCACGGTGCGCCTCTGGCACGTCTCGGCTGGCCCGAACCGTCCGGCGCTCATGCTCGGGCCCATCGCGATCGATCCGTCCGTGCAGAGCCTCGGGCTCGGCGGCAAGCTCATGCGCGAGGCGCTCAAGCGCGCGGCTGATCTCGGCCACACGGCGGTGCTGCTGGTGGGCGATGCGCCCTATTACGAGCGCTTCGGCTTCTCGACGGGAAAGACCGATTCGCTCTGGCTGCCCGGTCCCTACGAGCGCAACCGCTTCCTCGCATTGGAACTCGACGCGGGCGCGCTCGATGGTGCGCGCGGGCTCGTCTCCGCGACGGGAGCCTTGGAGCAGAAGCCCGACCTTGGGGTTCTCGTGGCCGCCGCCGCGCAGGGCGCGCTGGCGGGTCTTCGCCCGTCGTTCTGACCCGATGCTACCCTTGCGAGGGCTGCAAGCGCGCAGCCCTCGGATTGGGCAGCGCGAAGGTGACGGCCGCCGCCGCGATCATGTAGGCGGCGAAACCCAGGCAGATCGCTTCGAGACTCACCCCCGCATCGAACAGAAGCCCGATGGCGCCCGGCGTCGCCGCCGAGGCCACCACCATGATGGCGCCCGCAAGTGCGCGGATCTTGCCCAGATGCGCGGTGCCGAACAACTCGGCCAGGACGGCTGCGATCACCACGTTGGTGCAGCCGGAGGTGAGGCCGATCAGGCCGAAGAACACCAGCGGCAGGAATGGTGCGTCGAAAGTGGCAAGGGCGATGGAGGCCGCCGTCATGCCGGCGAGATAGAAATGGCTGAGGCGCACGGCCCCGAATCGGTCGACGAAGCTGCCGGCGCTCATGGCGACCACCACGGACACGAGCGCGAAAAGCGTGATGCTGCTGGCCAAAAGCTCCAGGGACCAGCCCTTCAGATCGGCGATGAATCGCTGATGGAAGAAGTACGCGGTCATGATGGCCGGATAGCCGATCATGGTGGGGATGAGCGCGAGAAAACGCCAGTCGCTTAAGGTGTCGCTCCAGCGCGGTCCCGGGTCGCTCGCGGCCTTCTTACGGGCCGATGCCTCAATGTCCGGATCCTTTGCCTTGAGCACGAAGCCGAGCAGCCAGCCGAGGGCCAGCGCAGCGACGATGACGAGGGCCGCGAGGCGCCAGGCGCCCGTCCAGCCGAAGGCGGCGATCATCGCGATGGCGATGGCCGGAAGGGTCGCCTCTCCGGCCGGAAAGCCCAGCGCCGCCACGCCCAAAGCCCGGCCGCGCACGCCCTCGTGCAGGCGCGCCGTGCTCATCACACCGGCATGGCTGAGCATCCCCTGGCCGAAGAGGCGCAGGGCGAACAGGCTCAAGCCCAGCACGAGGATGCCGGGCGCGAACGACAGGCTGACGGCCGCCGCCGCCAAGCCCAGCATGGCCGTGGTGGCGTAGAGGCGGATATCGACTCGGTCGATGACGCTGCCGACCCAGATCATCAGGAGGCCGGACGACAGGGTGGCCAGGGAATAGATCGACCCGAAGGCCCCGTGCGTCAGGCCGAAGGCCGCGCGGATGTCGGGGCCCGACAGGGAGATGAGGAAGGTCTGGCCGAAGGAGGACAGGAAGGTGAGGGCGAAGCCGAGGCCGATGATGCGCCAATGATGCCTGACGAGTTCGTGGAATTTCATCGGTTGCGGTCGGGTGAGAGGATGACGAGGCCTGCGATCATGCAGCCTTGTTGCACGATGTCGAGGGTGAAATGAGCATGGCAGGGCTGCCGTTGTCATCTGGCCTTCGCCATCCGCAGGGAAATTGCCCTGCGTGCCGTGCAGGGGACTGCAGCCATTGACCCCGGGGCCTCCTCAATCCTAGATGCGCCCAAACCCGCCATCCGGCGTTTACCGATTTCCATCGCTGCTTTCGTCAAGGAGACAGATCTGATGACCACTTGGCCCGTCCACGGTCGCATCACCGGCCCCATCGTCATGATCGGCTTCGGCTCGATCGGCCAGGGCACCCTGCCGCTCATCGAACGCCATTTCGATTACGACAAGAGCCGCTTCGTGGTCATCGATCCGCAGGAGAAGCACAAGGAACTCCTCGACGAGCGCGGCATCCGCTTCATCCAGCAGGCCGTGACCAAGGACAATTACCGCGAGCTGCTCACGCCACTGCTGACCGCCGGCGGCGGACAGGGCTTCTGCGTCAACCTCTCGGTGGACACGGGCTCCGTCGACATCATGGAGCTGTGCCGTTCGCTCAACTGCTTCTACATCGACACCGTCAACGAGCCCTGGGCCGGCTTCTACTTCGACAAGAGCAAGGGCCCGGCCTCGCGCACGAACTTCGCGCTGCGCGAGATCACCATGGAAGCGCGCAAGCGCAATCCGGGCGGCACCACGGCGGTGTCCTGCTGCGGGGCCAATCCGGGCATGGTGTCCTGGTTCGTCAAGCAGGCGCTCGTCAACATCGCGGGCGATCTTGGTATCAGCTATGACGAGCCGAAGAGCCGCGAGGACTGGGCCCGCCTGGCGCAGCAGGTTGGCGTCAAAGGCATCCACATCGCCGAGCGCGACACGCAGCGCGCCAAGTCCGAGAAGCCCATGGGCACCTTCGTGAACACCTGGTCGGTGGACGGCTTCGTGTCGGAGGGCATGCAGCCGGCCGAACTCGGCTGGGGCACGCACGAAAAATGGATGCCGGAGAATGCCGGCACCCTCGGACCCGATGCGCAGGCGATCTATCTGCTCCAGCCCGGCGCCAATACGCGCGTGCGCACCTGGTGCCCGACCCCCGGTCCGCAATACGGCTTCCTCGTCACGCACAACGAATCGATCTCGATTGCGGATTACTACACCGTGCGCGAGAACGGGAAGGCCGTGTACCGCCCGACCTGCCACTACGCCTACCATCCCTGCAACGAGGCGGTGCTGTCGCTGCACGAGATGTTCGGCAGCGCCGGCAAGTTTCAGGAGGAGCAGCACATCCTCGACGAGAACGAGATCGTGGACGGCATCGACGAACTCGGCGTGCTGCTCTACGGCCACGGCAAGAATGCCTATTGGTACGGCTCGCAGCTCTCCATCGAGGAGACGCGCCGCGTGGCGCCGTACCAGAACGCCACCGGCCTCCAGGTGACCTCCGCGGTGCTCGCCGGCATGGTGTGGGCGCTGGAGAACCCCAATGCCGGCATCGTCGAGGCCGACGAGATGGATTTCCGCCGCTGCCTTGAGGTGCAGATGCCCTATCTCGGTCCGGTGAACGGCTACTACACCGACTGGACCCCGCTTACGGATCGCCCCGGCTTCTTCCCGGAGGACATCGATACCTCCGATCCGTGGCAGTTCCGGAACGTGCTGGTGCGTTGACCACACGCGTGATGACCGGCCTTGCGCCTGCCATGACGAAGGGAGTGAGCTGAGATGCCCCATTTCGATGAGTTCTACGCCAGCAAGCTCCGCGGCGGCCTCGGCGTCACGGATGCCGAGAGCGTGCTCGATCTGCGGGGCGTCTCGCGCGAGAAGGCGGCGGCCTCGATCCAGGACATGCTGGAACGCAGCCGCTTTTCGGCGCCGAAATCGGTCGCCGTCCGCCTCGATCCGCCGGCGGAAGGCGGCGGCGAGACCCTGTTCCAGCCAGTCGGCAAGGCTCTGCTCGACGCCAAGAAGCGCGGCTGGATCGACCGGCTGCAGACCTTGCCGGCGCAGGATGGTTTGGGGTTCTACCTGGTGCTCGCCGGAAAGCCGGAGCGCGAGGGATAAGGCGCAGAATTCGGCGGCTGCAAATCGACTCAGACTCTCACGGTCTGACGCGGCCGTCGGAAAAAGCTTCGCACGAATCCCGCCAGCAGAAGAAGCCCGCCCCAGACCGCAACGAAGCCGGCTGCCGACGAAAGCACCCCTTCCGCGGTGACCGGCAGGGCCGGCTCGAAATCGCGGTAGACTGCCTCCATCACATCGCGGTCTCCGTCGCGTACCATCAGGGCGACCCGGGCGAAGGGGCCCGCCTGAATCATGGTCGTTCGATGGGTCTCGAGATTTCTCAGGCGCTCCACGTTCGCCTGCATGGCCGCGCCCTGGCGGCTGACGAAATCGTCCGCGTTGGAGCGCAGGCGGGCGATGGCGCTCGCCTGGGTCTCGCCGCTGGCCTGGGCGTCCGCATCGAAGCGCGCAATCACCTGCCGCAGCTCATCGATCGCACCGCCGAGACGCTGACGGTACTGCTGCCCAAATTCGGGCCCCTGCGAGGCGACGATGCCACCGCACAGGCCCAACCCAAAGGCGATGATGCGAACGATCCGTGACAAGCTTGGCCTCCTTACCGGTCAAGTGCGGCGAGGATATCTTGTTCCATCACCTCGTCGAGGGGCTTGGCGACCTTCAGGGCTTTGGTCTTCCGGCCCGGCTCCATGACCAGGATCACGGTCTCGATCCCGGGGCAGCCGGGATCGTTGCAGGCGATCTCGTTGACGGCAAAGGCGGTGTCCGGCGGGACCTGAAGGACCGCACGGGCCAGATCCTTCACCCGGTCGACGGCCTGTTTGTCGGGCTTCGGCAGGCCGAAGGTTCCTCTAAGGAAAGCGCCGAACAGGGCCACGGGCGATCTCATGCCGGCAGGGTCAGGATGCCTGCCTGACCGTCCTCGCAGCCGAAGGCCAGGCGCCGGCCGGCCTTGTCCCAGGCCATGGCCGTGATGCCGCTGTCCTTGACGGCCGGACGCACCAGGAGCTCGGAGGCATCGTTGAGGCGGATCAGCAGGATGCAGCCGTCCTCATAGCCGACCGCCAGCACCAGGGTGTTGGGATGGAACGCGACCCGGCTGACCTTGGCGGGACGCACGCCGCATTCCCGCGGCGCCTTGCCCATGGGGCCTTCCTTCGATTCGAACGGCCAGATGATGGCCGCTTCGGCCCCGGAGGTGGCGAGCCACTTGCCGTCGCCCGACCAGGAGAGGGAGCGCGTCTTCGACGGGTAGCCGCTCATGCGCATATGGCCCTTGTCGGGAATGAGCCGCCAGCCGTGGAGGGCGTTCTCCTGCATGGAGGTCACCACGAAGCGGGCATCGGGCGACCAGGTGACGTCGAGATGCGAGCCCTTCCACTCAAGCACCTCGGGCTTCGCCTCCACATTGGGAAACCAGAGCGTGGCGCCGTTGTAATGGGAAATCGCCAGCCGGTAGCCCTTCGGCGCGAAGGCGAGGCCGCGGGCTGCGGAGGGGACCTCGAGGGTCTTCTCGCGTCCCTTGTCGTCACGGGCGACGACCCGCTTGCCGGCGCCATAGGCGAAGGCACCGCCGGCATTGACGGCAAGGGAGTCGATCCAGGCGCCCTTGGTCTCGGCTAGAGTCTTCGTGGACCCGTCGGCGCCTGTGACGGCGACGCGGCCGTCGTCGCCTCCGGTGACGAAGCGCTCGCCGTCGCCCGCCGCCACCAGGACTCCCGCATCGGGGTGGGCCTCGACGCGGTGGGTTTCGCCGTCCTTGGCCAGGAGAACGCCGCCGTCGCCGAGGCCGAAGGCGGCTGTGCCTTTCAGCCAGCCGATGGCCGTGACATGGGCGCCTGCAGCCACAGGCGCCACGTTCTGGGTCAAGGACGGAGCGGTTCCAGTACTCATCAAAGCGATCCCTTCATGCGCGCTGCCCATACCACGAATTGGCCGACAGGGGGCAGGCGCATCGCGATTTTCTTGACGGCGGGTGATCTACCGATGACCCGGGGATTAGGCCTTTTGGGCTTTGGCCAATTTTCGGCCCTTGGCTCACAATGCGCACTTCGAGAAGGAGTGGTTGAATGCGAGTTCTGGCTTTGGCGTCCTTGGCCCTTGCAGGTGTGTTGTGCGCGCAGGCGTCAGCCCAGGAGCAGAGCACGGAGCCATCGGCGAGGGAGGCGCAGAAGAAGGCGGCCTGCCAGCAGGAGGCCAACCTGATCTACAGGACCAGCAGCCGCGGCGTCGGTCTGGGCGAGGATACCCGCAACCAAATCATCGCAGCCCGCAGAGCCCATGTGCGGGACTGCGTGGCCAAGGCCGGACAGGCCCCGGGCTAGAGCATCGGACCCGAAAGTGAGTCCCACTTTTGGGATCTGATCCGATGCTTCACTCCATGATGCGCTAGCGCCATCCGAGGCTGGTTCAGCAGAATTCAAGCCGCACAGGCCAAGAAACCTTCCCTGATCGCCTTCTCGTTCAGATCGCGGCCGATGAAGACCACCTTGGAGGTGTGCTTCTCGCCGGGCTTCCACTCGCCCTGGACGTCGCCGTCCAGGATCATGTGAACGCCCTGGAAGACGAAGCGCTTCGGCTCGTTCGGGAAAGCCACGATGCCCTTGCAGCGCAGGATGTTCGGCCCTTCGACCTGGGTGAGGTTCGAGATCCACGGCATGAACTTCTCAGGATCCACCTCACCATCGAGATGCACGGAGACGGACTGCATCTCCTCGTCGTGATGGTGGTGATGGTCTTCCTCCAGGAAGTCCGGCTCCAGCTCGATGATCCGGTCGAGATCGAAGGCCTTGCGGTCGAGCACTTCCGAGATCGGGATGGCGCAGTTCTGGGTGCGATGGACCTTAGCGTAGGGGTTGATGGCGCGGATGCGCGCCTCGACCTCTTCCAGCTCCTTCTCGGAGACGAGATCGATCTTGTTGAGGATGATCACGTCCGCGAAGGCGATCTGATTCTTCGCCTCGGGCGCGTCCTTCAGCCGGTCGGAGAGCCATTTGGCATCGGCCACCGTCACGACCGCGTCGAGGCGGGCGGTGTCGGACACGTCCTGGTCCATGAAGAAGGTCTGGGCCACGGGGGCAGGGTCGGCGAGGCCGGTGGTCTCGACGATGATGGCGTCGAACTTGCCCTTGCGCTTCATCAGCCCGTCGAGGATGCGGATCAGGTCGCCGCGCACGGTGCAGCAGATGCACCCGTTGTTCATCTCGAACACTTCCTCGTCGGCGCCGACGACGAGCTCGTTGTCGATGCCGATCTCGCCGAACTCGTTGACGATCACGGCGTATTTCTTGCCGTGCTGCTCGGTGAGGATTCGGTTGAGAAGGGTGGTCTTGCCGGCGCCGAGATAGCCTGTGAGGACGGTGACGGGAATCTTGTCGGTCATCGGAGTTTCCAGAATTGATGGGTGTCATCCCCGGCGGCCCGTAAGGGCCGGGAAGGGGATCCAGGCTTCAGGGGGCGTACCTGGATTCCCTTCCCTCGCTGCGCGCGCCGGGAATGACACCAGACGCCGCAGCGATCAGGGCTTTCAGCTCGACAGGGCCGCGCTGAAAGCCCTTATATTGTGTCTCATCATGTCAATGTAAGTGCCGGCGGGGCCGCCCGGCTCCGACAGCGCGTCCGAATAGACCTTCTCGCCGATCTTTGCGCCGGTTTCCTTGGCGATGCGCTCCATCAGGCGGGCGTCGGAGACGTTCTCCACGAACACGGCGGCGATCTTTTCGCGCTTGATCTGCTGGATGATCCGCGCCACGTCCTTGGCCGAGGCCTCCGATTCGGTCGACACGCCCTGAGGCGCCACGAAGTCGATGCCGTAGGCGTCCTCCAAATAGCGGAACGCGTCATGGGAGGTGATGATCCGGCGCCGCTCGGGCGGGATCTTGGCAACAAGATCCTTCACCTCCGCCTCCACCTCGTCGAGCTGCTTGAGGTAGGAGGCGGCATTGGCTTCGTAAGCCGCCTTGCCGGCTTCGTCCGCGGCGATGAGGGCGTCGCGGATATTGGCCACGTAGGTCTTCGCATTGCCGATGCTCTGCCAGGCATGCGGATCGGAGCTGTCGTGGCCGTGATCGTGTCCGTGCCCATGGCCCGCATCCTCGCTCTTGAGCGGTTTCACGCCCCGGGCGGCCTCGACCTTCACGGCCTTGGTGCCGGAGGATTTCACGAGACGGTCGATCCAGCCTTCGAACTTCAGGCCATTGGTGAAGACGATCCGGGCTTCGGTCAGGCGCCGTCCATCGGCGGGCGTCGGGGAATAGACATGCGCATCGCCGTTCGGACCCACGAGGGTCGCCACCTCGACGCGCTCGCCGCCGACGTTGCGCACCATGTCGCCGAGGATCGAGAAGGTCGCGACCACCTTCAGTCTGTCGGCACTCTGCGCGGCCACCGGCAGCGACGATGCGACAAGGGCGAGGCCTCCTGCCAGAAGGGATACGGCAGCTCTTCGCGTCAGCATGGGTCTTGATCCTTGATCTGAGGGGTCAGGCTTCGAGATGCCTGCCGGGCCAAGCGAGCCACAGCAGGCCGCCCTCGCGCCCCAGCACGAGGGAAACCACATACACGGCACCGGCCGAGAGGATGATCGCGGGTCCTGCGGGCAGTTCCGCATGGAACGAGAGCAGAAGGCCGCTCCATCCGGACACGATGCCGATGACGACGGAGACCAGCATCATCATGGTGATGTCGCTGGTCCAGAAGCGGGAGGACGCGGCGGGCAGCATCATCATGCCGACAGCCAGCAGGGTTCCGAGCGCATGAAAGCCGCCGACGAGGTTCATGACCACGAGCCCGAGGAAGATCAGGTGCGTCGGCGTGCCCGCGCGACTCACGGAACGCAGGAAGATCGGATCCACGCATTCGAGAACGAGCGGGCGGTAGAGCACCGCCAAGGCCAGAACGGTGACCGTGGAGATGGAGGCGAGCAGCAGCAGCGTGTTGTCGTCGAGCGCCAGCACCGTGCCGAAAAGAACGTGCAGCAGGTCCACGTTCGAGCCGCGCAGCGACACGATGGTGACGCCGAGGGCCAGGGACAACAGGTAGAAGGCTGCGAGCGAGGCATCCTCCTTGAGAGAGGTGAAGCGGGAGACGAGGCCCGCCGCCACCGCCACGACGACGCCCGCGAACAATCCGCCGATGGTCATGGCTGGCAGGGAGAGGCCGGCGACGAGATAACCCACGGCGGCGCCGGGCAGGATCGCGTGCGCCATGGCATCGCCGGTCAGGCTCATGCGGCGCAGCATCAGGAAGACGCCGACGGGACCTCCGCCCAGAGCGATGGCAACCACGCCCACGAGGGCGCGTTGCATGAATTCGAATTCGGCGAACGGCGCGTAGAACAGGTCGAGCATCAACGGTGTCCTTAGGCGACGTTCCGGTGGCAGACATCCGCATGCGGGTCGTAAGCCTCGACCATGCGCCGGGCCTTCAGAAGGTTCTCAGGCTGCAGCACGTCCATGGTCTCGCCCCAGGCCACCGGCTCGCGGGCGATCAGCAGGGTCTGCGGGAAGGTGCGCTTGACCATGTCGAGATCGTGCAGCACCGCGACCACCGTGCGGGACTCGTCGTGCCAGCGGCGCACCAGATCGAGCAGGTCGGCCGTGGTCTTGGCGTCGATGGCGGTGAACGGTTCGTCGAGCAGGATCACGGGGGCGTCCTGCAGCAGGAGGCGCGCGAAAAGCGCCCGTTGCATCTGCCCGCCCGACAGGGTCGAGATCGCGCGCCGTTCGAAGCCGGTGAGGCCCACGGCCGCCAGCGCCTCTTCGATTTTCGTGCAGTCGCGCCGGGCGATGCCGCCGAAGAGGCCCGAACGGGACCACAGGCCCATGGCCACGAGGTCGTAGACCGAGAGCGGGAAGGACCGGTCGATCTCGGCGGCCTGCGGCAGGTAGGCGATGCCGGACGCTGAGCCCTTCAGGCGGATATGGCCCTCAAGGGGCTTCAACGTGCCAACAATGCCCTTGAGCAGGGTCGACTTGCCGGCCCCATTGGGGCCGACAACGGCGATCAGGGCGCCGGCGGGAATTTCACCGTCGAGATGATGCACGGCGGGCCTGCGGCCATAGCCGAGGGTCACCTCATCGAAACGGATGGCGGCCGATGCTGCGGACATGCGTTACCCCATCACGCTGAACACCAGCAGCCACAAACCCGCTAGCACGACGGCCGTTCCGCCCAGACGCTGCCCGACCGAGAGGCGCAGGAGCGAAAAGGTCGGGGCGGCAGCAATCGCCCGATGCTCATGGGGATGATGGTGGTGGCCATGCGACATGGCCTCCTACATAAACCGGTTTGGCCGCGATTTCCAGAGGCGTATAGTATTTTATACGCCCCTCACAAGCTGATGGTTTATGGGGGTTATCTCAGAACGTCGGGTGGTACTGGTAGAGCCAGGTTTCGCTCAGGACCTCGTTCTCGTTGCGCAGGTAGCCGCGCATCTCCACCGGCTCGGTCCCGGTGACCGTCAGGTCGAACTGGGTGCGCCAATGGCCGGGCACGTTGTTGGGCACAGCCTCGGTCAGGATGTTCGAGAACTCGCCGCGGGAGGCGGTGAGAACGGGCTTGGGGATCACCCCGCTCGGCAGTTTGGTCAGGGGCTCGCCGATGAACTCCACCATGAACTTGCGCACGCCCTTCGGCCGGGCGGTGCCGGCCTGCCCGCCGTTGCCGAGCCGGGTGGCGACGACTCGGGCGAGCGGCGTCGGATAGGGTTCCTCCGCCGACCAGTGCATGCGGTAGCGCAGCTCGATAGCCTGGCCCGCGCGCGCCGGCTCCGCCGGCACCCACATGGCCACGATGTTGTCGTGGATCTCGTCGTCGGTCGGGATCTCGACGAGCTGGATGGAACCGCGGCCCCAGGTGCCCTGCGGCTCGATCCAGAGGGAGGGGCGGCGGTCGTAATAGACGCCGTCGAGATAATGGTCGAAGTTCCGGTCGCGCTGGAGCAGGCCGAAACCCTTGGGGTTCTCGTCGGTGAAGGCCGAGGTGATGATGCGCGGCGGGTTGTTGAGCGGGCGCCAGATCCGCTCGCCGGTTCCCGTCCACATGGCGAGCCCGTCCGAGTCGTGGATCTCCGGACGCCAGTCGATGGCGGTCGTCTTCGCCTTCTCCGAGTACCAGTACATGGAGGTGAGCGGCGCGAGGCCGAGGCGGCTCACGTCCTGGCGCATGTAGACGGCGCTGTCGATGTCCATGATGACGGCGGCCGCCCGTTGCATGACGAAGCGGTAGGCGCCGGCGACGCTCGGGCCGTCGAGCAGGGCATAGACCGTGACCGTGTCCGAGCCCGGCTGCGGCGTCTCGAAATACACATGGGTGAAGTCGGGGAACTCCTCGTTCTTGCCGAACACGGCCACGTCCACGGCGAGGCCGCGGGCCGAGAGACCGTACTGGAAGAGCTCGCCGATGGCCCGGAAATAAGAGGCGCCGAGGAACGCGACCCAGTCGTTCTTCTTCCAGTCGAGCTTGCCGGTGCGGGCCTCCTGGAACCGGAAGCCGGCGAAGCCCGAATTATCCGGCAGCTTCCGGGCCGGCGAGTCCGCCGGCATGTCGAAATAGTCGCTGTCGTAGGTGATCTCGCGGGCTTGGCCGCCTTCGACCACGTGCATGCGCACCGGCTTCTGGAAGAAGCGGCCCATGTGGAAGAAGGTGACGGGGAATTCGCCGGGGCCGTTGGCCCAGAGCGCCAGATCGGTCTTGAAGCGGATCTTGCCGTGGGCGTCGTAGTCGATCTGGTACAGCACCTCGGGCGAGGGGCTCGGCGGCGCCACATAAGCGGAGCGGGCCATGTCCTGGGCTCGCTTCTTCAGATCCTCGAACGAGAACGGGGCAGGGGCTCCCATCTTCAGGGACTGCTGGGCCAGGGCCTCGGTGGCAAAGCCTTGCGCGGCAAGGGCGGCCGTGGCGGTGGCGGTCTGGAGGAAGCGGCGGCGATTGATCATGGATGAGCGCATGTGTCTGTGGAAGGGACGCACCCCTACCGACCAAGGTGGCAGGATTAAGTCCCTCTTAGCCTCTTGAGAATTCTTCGTCAGCGGTCAAAGTTACCCCACACACAGGCGTAGGCATAACTGCGCCATCAGATAGGGAGTACGCCATGTATCGGAAAGTCATGCGCAGCGTCGTCGGCGCTGCGGCGGCCATTGCGCTTGCGGGAGCAAGCTTGCCGGCCCAGGCCCAGGATTTTATCAACGTCCTGACGGGCGGCACCTCGGGCGTCTATTATCCGCTCGGCGTCGCCCTCTCCAAGGTCTTCACGGACAAGGTCCAGGGCGCCCGCCCGTCGGTCCAGGCCACGAAGGCCTCGGTGGAAAACCTCACCCTCCTGCAGCAGGGCAAGGGCGAGATCGGCTTCACCCTCGGCGACAGCCTCGCCATGGGCTGGGCCGGCGACGAGGAAGCGGGTTTCAAGGGCAAGCTCGACAAGCTGCGCGGCATCACGGCCATCTATCCCAACTACATCCAGGTGGTCGCGACCCAGGAATCCGGCATCAAGTCGCTCGCCGACCTCAAGGGCAAGCGCCTCTCCGTCGGCGCGCCGAAATCCGGCACCGAGCTCAACGCCCGGGCGATCCTCCAGGGTGCGGGCCTGTCCTACAAGGATCTCGGCAAAGTCGAGTACCTGCCCTTCGGTGAATCCGTCGAGCTCATGAAGAACCGCCAGCTTGACGCCACCCTGCAATCGGCGGGCCTCGGCGTCTCGTCGATCCGCGACCTCGCGACCTCGGTGCCGATCGTCGTGGTGGAAATCCCCGCCAGCGTCGTCGATAAGGTCGGCACGCCCTACGTGAAGGCGACGATCCCGGCCAACACCTATGGCGGCCAGACCGCGCCCGTGCAGACAGCGGCCGTGGTGAACTACCTCGTCACCCATTCCGGCGTGAAGGACGAGACCGTCTACCAGATGACCAAGGCGATCTACGACAGCCTGCCGGATCTCGCCGCGGCCCATGCGGCCGCCAAGGACATCAAGCTCGAGAGCGCGCTCTCCGGCATGCCCGTTCCGATGCATCCGGGCGCCCAGCGCTATTTCGACGAAAAGGGCGTGAAGAAGCAGGGCTCCTAAACCCTTCGGCCGATTTACATTTCAGCCGGGGCAGGTGAACTGCTCCGGCTTTTTCGTGACAATAAGAACAAGTGTTGAGGAAACGCCATGAGCCAGGGAGCGAACAGTTCCGAACTCGCCCAGATGGAAGCGCCGTCCGAGGCCGTCAATCCGGAACACGGCCTGCCGGAGAGCTTCGGCGAAGGCTTTTTGGGAAGGCTCCTGTTCTGGATCGCCGTTTCCTTCTCCACGTTCCAGATCATCACCTCCTTCGGCATCCCGCTCGACCAGCCGTTCATCGCGTCCTTAAGCCTCACCCATCTGTGGGCCGTCACCATGGTGGCCTGGGCGGCCTGGCTGATCGGGCTCGCGGTGCGCCGCCGCGCCATCGTCGACGGCGTGCTCGCCTGGATCGCCGTGGCCGGCGCCTTCGGGCTCGTTCTCTGGTTCGGCGGCAGCATGCCGAGCCAGGTGGTGCGCACCATCCATGTGGGTTTCCTGTGCCTCGTGGCCGGAGCGATGATCGCCAATCACCGGTCCGGATCGCCGTCCATGCGCGCCCTCGGCTGGATCCTCGGCGTCGCGAGCTTCCTGGTCGGGCTGTACCATTGGGCGTTCTACGAGGAGCTCGTGATCCGCGCCGGCGATCTCACCACGCTCGACCTCGTCGTCGGGATCGCCGCGCTCGCAATCCTGATCTACCTCGTCTGGCGCGTGATGGGCCCGGCCCTTCCCATCGTGGCCGGCCTGTTCCTGGCCTATTGCCTGTTCGGCAATTACCTGCCGGCTCCCCTCGATCATCGCGGCTATTCGCTGGATCAGGTTGTCGAGCACATGTCATTCGGGACGGAAGGCATCTACGGCACGCCGGCCCTCGTTTCGGCGACCTACATCTTCCTGTTCATCCTGTTCGGCGCCTTCATGGAGAAGGCCGGCGTCATCGACTTCTTCAACGACATCTCGATGGCGGTCTTCGGCGACAAGCAGGGCGGGCCCGGCAAGGTCTGCGTGGCCTCCTCCGCCCTCATGGGCACGGTCTCGGGCTCGGGCGTCGCCAACGTGGTGGCCTCGGGCCAGTTCACGATCCCGCTGATGAAGCGCTTCGGTTTTCCCTCCGCCTTCGCGGGCGGCGTCGAGGCGACCTCGTCCATGGGCGGCCAGATCATGCCGCCGGTCATGGGGGCCGTGGCCTTCATCATGGCCGAGACCATCGACGTGCCGTATTCGAAGATCGTGGAGGCGGCGATCATTCCGGCCATCCTCTATTTCGCCGCCTGCTATCTCGCGGTGCATCTGGAGGCCGGCAAGCGGCATCTGAGAGGGCTGCCGAAATCCGAGCTGCCGAATGCCTGGACCGAGCTGAGGACGAAGTGGTTCCTCATCGCGCCACTCGGCGTCCTCGTCTATCTGCTCTTCACCGGCTACACGCCGCTCTTCGCCGGCGCCGTGGGCCTGTCGCTCACCGTGGCGCTCATCCTCGGCACGGCGATTGCGGCAGGGCTCGCCACACCAGCTCTTCGGGTGGCGTTCTGGATCGGTCTGGCGTTGCTCTCGGCCTATTCGCTCGCCTCGACCGTGACGCTCGTCGTTCTCGTCGTCGCGGCCCTGGCCCTGTGGAACGCCTTCTCGGGCCGAGGGCGCACGACCCTTCAGGCCTGCGTCGACGCCATGGCGGACGGGGCCCGTCAGGCCCTGCCCGTGGGCCTCGCCTGCGCGGTGGTCGGCATCGTGATCGGCACCATGACGCTCACGGGGCTCGGCACCATCGTGGGCACCTGGATGATCTCCATCGGCAAGGAGAACATCTTCGCGGCCCTCGTGCTCACCATGATCTTCAGCCTGATCCTCGGCATGGGCATTCCGACGATCCCGAACTACATCATCACCTCGTCCCTGGCTGCCCCCATCCTGCTGCAGCTCGACGTGCCGCTCATCGTCTCGCACATGTTCGTCTTCTATTTCGGCATCATGGCGGACCTGACACCGCCGGTGGCGCTGGCGGCCTTCGCGGCGGCCCCTATGGCGAAGGAATCAGGGCTCAAGATCGGCATTCAGGCGGTCAGAATCGCTTTGCCGGGCTTCGTCATTCCCTACATGGCCGTCTACGATCCCACCCTGATGCTGCAGCCGGTGCCGGGACTCGAGGGAGCGGGCTACTGGCTTGCAGTCGTCTACATCGTGATCAAGGCCACACTCGCTATGACCCTCTGGGGCGTGGCCTCCGTCGGCTATTTCCTCAAGCCCCTGACCTGGTGGGAGCGGATCTGGGCGGCAGCCGCGGCCGGCTTCCTCGTGGCGGCCATTCCGCTCACGGACGAGATCGGCTTCGTCCTTTCGGCGCTCTTCGTCGGCTTCCACGTCTGGCAGTCCCGCAAGGTCGCCACACCGGCCGTCAGTTGATGATCTGCCTGCTTGCCGGCGCCATGGTCGCGCCTCTCATGGCAGGCGCGATCACGCTCGCCTGGACCCATTCGGTCGAGAAAATCGTCTGGGAGGAGGATTGGCGCTCAGGCACGGCAGGGCTCGAACTCGTCGAGGCGCGGGTGCGCGGATCCGGGGCCGGCATGGAGCCGCCGCCGGAGGCTCGGCTTGCCAATGGTGTCTGGTCGTGGAAGCCGAACCTGCCGCCGCAAGCAGAGGTGATCATGCGCCGCTCGGGCGCGACGGCGGATTGGCGGATCTGCACCTCGGGCCAATGCCGCCCGATGGAGGCCTATGTCCCACCTGAGGCCGATCCGATCGTGATGAAAGTGTGCGAGGGCTCTTAGGCGCGGCCGGTCAAGGGCTCGACGGCGACGCAGCGGCGCCAGAGATTCACGAGGATGTAGAGGGCGAACAGGCTGAACAGGGCCATGAGCGCGTAACCGACGTAATCGCCGAGCTCGAACAGGCCCGCGATGGCCCAGCCGGCGGCGATCGCGACGCCGAAGACTTCCGCGCCCACCAGGATCATGATGCTCATGATGGTGATCACGTTGCGCCAGTTGGTGCTTTTCGCCTGAGCCACTTTTGCCTCACTTCATTTCGTGCCGATGGGACTACCCTAAACGCCCCCTCCGGTGCAAGTTCTCCCCGAATCTCATTCTGTCGCGCCTCACATTACAAGAGACCATGCCCGAAACCCCCGTCTTCTCGACCGCCGCCGTTGCGGCTCCTCACAGGCTTGCGGCCGAGACCGGCCAGACCATTCTCGCCGCCGGCGGCAATGCGGTGGAAGCCATGGTGGCCATGGCGGCGGCCATTGCCGTGGTCTACCCGCACATGAACGGCCTGGGCGGCGACGGGTTCTGGCTGGTCCGGGAGCCGAAGGGCCGTATCCATGCCCTCGACGCCTCGGGACCCGCCGGCGCGCTCGCCACGATCAAGCGCTACCGGGGCAAGGGCTACGACGCCGTCCCGCCGCGCGGACCCGACGCGGCGCTGACCGTTGCCGGGGCGGTCGCCGGATGGGGACTGGCGCTGGAGCTTGCGAAGGCGCTCGGCGGGCAGCTGCCCCTCGATCTTCTCATGGGTGACGCCATCCGGTTGGCCCGGGACGGCTATGCCATCGGCGCCGCCGAGGGGCGGAATCCTCAGCTGGAACAGGCCGCCCTGTTCTCGGCGCCCGGTTTTGCCGAGGCCTTCCTCGTCGAAGGCAAGCTGCCCGAGGCCGGCACCAGGCGGCGCAATCTCAAACTTGCCGATGCGCTCGACCAGCTCGCCCATGCGGGGCTCGCCGATTTCTACCGTGGAGACGTCGGCCGCGAGATCGCCGCCGATCTGGAGCGCATCGGCAGCCCGATCACCCGCAAGGATCTGGAAGCCTATCGCGCCCGGGTGGTCCAACCCCTGTCGGTACGGTTGAAGCACTCCACCGTCTATAACCTGCCGCCGCCGAGCCAGGGGCTCGCCGCGCTCCTGATCCTTGGAATGTTCGAGCGCCTGAACGTGGGCCGGGCCGAGACCCCGGAGCACCACCACGGGCTGATCGAGGCCGCCAAGCGGGCCTTCGCCATCCGCGACCGGGTGGTGACGGATCCGCGCGAACTCACCCGCAATCCGGCGGATTTTCTTGAGCCGGCTGCTCTGGAGCGGGAAGCGGCTCTCATCGAGGCCCGCCGCGCCGCGCCCTATCCGCCGCGATCTGCCGAGGGAGATACGGTCTGGATGGGGTGCATCGACAAGGACGGGCTGGCGGTATCCTACATCCAGTCGGTCTACTGGGCCTTCGGCTCCGGCTGCGTGCTGCCGGCGACGGGCATCCACTGGCACAACAGGGGCCTGGGCTTCTCGCTCGATCCGAAGTCCCGGAACCCACTGGAGCCGGGCCGCAAGCCCTTCCATACCCTCAATCCGGGGCTCGCGGTTTTCAATGACGGACGCGTGCTCTCCTATGGCACCATGGGTGGCGAGGGGCAGCCGCAGATCCTCGGCCAGATCTTCACCCGCTATGCCGATTTTGGCATGAGCCTCGCCGACGCGGTGGATGCGCCGCGCTGGCTCTTCGGGAAGAGCTGGGGATCGCCTTCGGCAACCCTGAAGGTGGAGGGCCGCTTCGATCCGGGCCTGCTGCGTGCGCTCTCGGGCTTCGGCCATCCGGTTCAGGAACTGGACAAGCCTTATGCCGATGCGCTCGGTCATGCGGGCATGCTGGTGAAGCATCCGCGCAACGGGCGCGTCGAGGCCGTGCATGATCCGCGCTCCGACGGTGGATCGCTGGGACTCTAAGGGTGGAATCTTGTACAGACTCAAATCGGGAGCCCACGCATGCCTGAAACCGCAAGTCTCGTCGCCTTCGCCCTGGTGGCTCTCGGAATGGTGCTGACGCCCGGACCGAACATGATCTATCTCGTGTCCCGCTCCATCTCCCAAGGGCGCGTGGCCGGGCTGATCTCCCTCGCGGGGGTGGCGCTCGGTTTCGTCGTCTACATGCTCTGTGCGGCGTTCGGCATCACGGCGCTGGTGCTGGCCGTGCCCTATGCCTATGACGCGCTGCGCTTCGGCGGAGCGGCCTATCTCGCCTATCTGGCGTGGCAGGCCGTCAGGCCCGGCGGACGCTCGCCCTTCCAGGTCAAGGGCCTTCCCAAGGACAGCCCGCGCAAGCTGTTCATAATGGGCCTTCTCACGAACCTGCTGAACCCCAAGATCGCCGTGATGTATCTGTCGCTCCTGCCTCAGTTCATCAGTCCGGAGCAGGGCAGCGTGCTGATGCAATCCATCGTTCTCGGCTTCACCCAGATCGTCATCAGCGTCAGCGTGAATTCCGTCATCGCCGTCATGGCCGGGTCGATCGCCGTTTTCCTGACGACCCGCCCCCGCTGGATGATGATGCAGCGATGGCTGATGGGCACCGTCCTGGGCGGCCTCGCCGTGAGGATGGCGTTCGAGGCGCGGCGATAGCGGGTTCTAACCGGCTGTCCAGACGCCGTAGAGGAGACTTGCTCCCAGCACCAGCACGAAGGCGGCGGCCAGAAGTTCGAGCCCCGCGATGGCGATGGCGCCCGAGGCCCCCCGTCCGCCGGCGACCTTCAGGGCCATGGTTTTGAAGAAGACCGCGAGCGCCGCAATGGCGCCGGTGGTGAGCGCCGTGCCGAGCGCCATGGCGAAGGTCGCCGCGATTCCGGCCGCGAAGAGGCCTTGCGATAGCGAAAAGACCAGGACGATGAGGGCTCCCGCGCAGGGCCGGATGCCGGCCGCGAGGGCCACGCCCGCCATGTCGCGCCAGCGGGTCAGGCGGCCAAGCTCCTCGGGCGGCGGCATGTGGACGTGGTCGCAATCTTCCTGGACGGGGGCATAGGGGTTGCGGGCCAGCGCCAGAACGCCCAGAACCTTGCCGGCCTTGCGCCAGGTCATGACGGCGCCGAGCAGGGCCACCGCGAGGAAGCTCGCCAGTTCCACGTTCATCGCGAGCTTGTTCATGGTTGACGCGGTGGCGCGCAGCGCCAGGCTGACGATGGACACGATCGCGATGGCGACCAGCGCCTGCACCAGGGCGGCTGCCAGGCTCAAGAGGAAGCCCTTGCGCAGCGCCTTCTCGTCAGCCACGAGATAGGCCGAAATCACACCCTTGCCGTGCCCGGGTCCGGCTGCGTGGAAAACGCCATAGGCGAAGCCCACGAGCAGCAGGGAGAACAAGGCGGAGCCGTTCTCCTTCATGGCCCGCACGCCGGCCTGGAGGCTGCCGTAGAAGCCCGACTGCACGGCCAGGATCCAGGCGCCGATGCTCCCCGAGGGTGTCGCTTCGCGCAGGCCCATGCCAAACGGGTTGCGTGGTGGCGGCTTGCTCAACGGACCGAGCCACAGCCCGATCAGTCCCATGGCCAGGGCGATGACCGCGACGGCCGCCAGCACGAGGCCGAGCCGACGCCACAGGGACGTCCGGCCGTCGCCCGGGAGGGCAGAGACATCCGACGTCAGGGACATGCGATGATGGCCCTGTTGGAATATTCGATGCCGATATCCTGCGTCTGGATCGCGCCTTCATCCTGCAGGATCTGCTGCATGGTGGCATCGAGCGGCTTGGCCTTGGCGATGCTCGTCACGCAGCCCTGCGGGGCATTGGCGAGCGATACGGCCGCCTGGCCCTCCGACAGGCTGAAATAGACGAAGAAGGTCGGGTCCTCGATCTCGATGGACACGGCGCCGGAGGGCACAGCCGGCGTCTTCAGCGGCAGGAAGAACGACATGGCGACCTGGGTCTTCTCCATGTTCATCCGTGCTTCGCGCGGCGAATCGAAGCTCTGCGGCTTGCCGCGGGCCTTCAGCACGGTGAAATAGTCGAACTCGTTGAGGGAGGCGGCGTTCTCGGTGGCGAGGTCCTGCAGCTCCTCCGGCGAGAGCTTGCCGTCGCCGTTCGTATCGAGGCCCTGGGTGACATAAGCCGTGTAGGCCTCGTCAAACGTCCAGTGATGGCGAACGCCCGTCACTTTTCCATCTGCCGCGAAGACGACCTCGGCCTTGGCGGTGACCCAGACATGAGGATGCGCAAGGGCCGGCGAGGCCAAGCCTAGGCTTAATGCCGCCAAGACAGATTTAAGACCACGATAGCGTGTCATGCATTGACCCGGAAAACGCGAGGCTTCCGACGCAAGGCCGGACCACGGGAGCTGTATGAGGGTTTCATGGTTAACAGAGGCGAAACGAAGGCGGGAGCCGAAGGGCTTGATTGACGGGTCTTGGAAGATATGTCAGCATTGCTGACATATTCCACAAATGAAGACCGGACGACCGGCAGTGGGCTAAAGGCCCCAGGAGGAAACGGATAATGACCGAAGGTCATGGCGCGCTCCGTAGCGTCACGCTCGACGACAAGTACGATCTCTCCAAGGATCACGTCTTCATCACCGGCACGCAGGCCGTGATCCGCATGCTGCTCATGCAGCGCGAGCGGGACCGGCTGGCTGGCCTCAGCACGGCCGGCTTCGTGTCCGGCTATCGCGGCTCGCCCATCGGCGGCCTCGACCAGAACCTCTGGCGCGCCCGGAAGTGGCTCGAGGCGTCCAACATCGTCTTCCAGCCCGGGCTGAACGAGGAGCTCGCCGCCACGGCGGTCTGGGGCTCGCAGCAGGCGGAAATCCGCGGCGACGGCAAGTATGACGGCGTGTTCGGCCTCTGGTACGGCAAGGGGCCGGGGGTCGACCGATCCGGCGACGTGTTCCGCCACGCCAACATGGCCGGCTCCTCGAAGAACGGCGGTGTGCTCGCCCTGATGGGCGACGATCATACGGCGGAGTCCTCCACGGTCGCCCACCAGTCCGAGTTCCACTTCGTCGACGTGATGATTCCGATCCTGAACCCGGCGGGCGTTCAGGAGATCCTGGATTACGGCCTCTACGGCTACGCCATGAGCCGCTTCTGCGGCACCTGGGTGGCGTTCAAATGCGTGAAGGACAACATCGAGTCGACCGCCTCCGTCGACGCGTCGCTCGATCGTGTGAAGATCATCATCCCGGACGATTTCACGATGCCGCCGGGCGGCCTCAACATCCGCAATCGCGACGGGGTGCTCGACCAGGAGGCGCGGCTTCAGGATTTCAAGCGCGACGCCATGCTGGCGTTTGTCCGCGCCAATAACCTCAACCGCATCGTGCTCTCCGGCGGCCGCAATCCGAAGATCGGCATCATCACGGTCGGCAAGTCCTATCTCGATGTGCGCCAGGCCCTCGACGAGCTCGGCCTCGACGAGGTCAAGGCGAACGACATGGGCCTGCGCCTCTACAAGGTCGCGTGCCCCTGGCCGCTGTCGCAGGCGGAACTGGTGGACTTCGCGCGCGGCCTCGACAAGGTCATCGTCGTCGAGGAGAAGCGCTCCCTCATCGAGGTGCAGCTGCGCGAGGAGCTCTACGGCACTGCCAATCAGCCGCTCTGCATCGGCAAGAAGGATGAGGAGGGGCGCTGGCTCTTCCCGGTGAAGGGCGCCCTCGATCCCAACGACATCGCGATCGTCATCGGCGAGCGGCTGCTCGCCTATCACAACAACGACGACCTGCGCGGGCGCGTGGCGCGGCTTCGCCATGCGCAGGACGTGCTAGCGATCACGGGCGACGTGGCAACCCGCGTGCCGCATTTCTGCTCCGGCTGCCCACATAATACCTCGACGAAGGTGCCGGAAGGCATGCGCGCCTATGCGGGCATCGGCTGCCACTACATGGTGCAGTGGATGGACCGCTCCACCGAGGGCTTCACCCAGATGGGCGGCGAGGGCGCGAACTGGATCGGCGAGGCGCCGTTCTCCAAGCGCGGCCACGTGTTCCAGAACCTCGGCGACGGCACCTATAACCACTCGGGCGTCCTCGCCCTGCGCTGGGCGATCCACACCAAGACCAACGTCACCTACAAGATCCTCTTCAACGACGCGGTCGCCATGACCGGCGGGCAGAAGCACGAAGGCGGGCTCACCGTCGACATGATCGCCCGCCAGGTGCGCGAGGAGGGCGTCGAGCGCATCGCTCTCGTCACCGACGAGCCGCACAAATACCCGAAGGAGATCCGCTGGCCCGCGGGCATGACGATCCATCACCGTTCCGAGCTCGATGCGGTGCAGCGCCAGCTTGCCGAAATCCCGGGCGTGACGGTGATGATCTACGACCAGACCTGCGCGTCCGAGAAGCGCCGGCGCCGCAAGCGCGGCGAGTTCCCGGATCCGGACAAGCGCGTCATCATCAACGATCTCGTCTGCGAGGCCTGCGGCGATTGCTCGGTGCAGTCGAACTGCGTCGCCGTGCAGCCGGTGGAGACCGAGTTCGGCCGCAAGCGCCAGATCGACCAGTCGAACTGCAACAAGGACTTCTCCTGCGTCCAGGGCTTCTGCCCGTCCTTCGTGACGGTGCATGGCGCCAAGATCAGGAAGGCCGTGCCCGAGACGCTCTCGACGGACGGCATGACGTTCAAGCCGCTGCCGGATCCGGCGATCCCGGCCATCGACCGCACCTTCAACGTGATCGTGACGGGCGTCGGCGGCACGGGTGTCGTCACCATCGGGGCAATCCTCGGCATGGCAGCCCATCTGGAGGGCAAGGGGCTGGGCATGATCGACATGGCCGGCCTCGCCCAGAAGGGCGGCGCGGTCTACAGCCACGTGCGGCTCGCCAACAATCAGGACGACATCCATGCCATCCGCGTGAGCGCGGAATCGGCCCATCTCGTGCTCGGCTGCGACCTCGTGGTGACCGGCACCAAGAAAGTCCTGGCTTCCGTGAAGGAGGGGCAGACGGCGCTCGTGGTGAACACGGCGGAGGTCATGCCGGGCGAGTTCACGCGCAATGCCGATTTCTCCCTGCCGACGGAACGCCTGAAGCGCGCCATCAGGTCGGCGGCGGGCCAGGAGGGCGTGTCCTTCGTCGATGCGACGGCGATCGCCACCGCGCTTCTCGGCAACGCGATCGCGGCCAACATGTTCATGCTCGGCTATGCCTACCAGGCCGGCCGCGTGCCGCTCTCTGCTGCTGCCATCGAGAAGGCGATCGAGCTCAACGGCGAGGCGGTGAAGATGAACCTTGCCGCTTTCACCTGGGGCCGCCGCGCTGCCGCCGAGCCGGAACTGATCGCCGCCATGATGAGCGAGCTCAAAGCGCCGACGGAATCGCGCAAGCTGTCCGAGACGCTGGACGAGGTAATCGAACGGCGGGTGGCGTTCCTCTCCGAGTATCAGAGCAGCCGCTATGCTGGCCGCTATCGCACCCTTGTCGAGCGGGTGCGTGCGGCGGAGAGCAAGGCCGTCGCCGGCTCGACCGTGCTGACCGATGCGGTGGCGCGCTCGCTGTTCAAGCTGATGGCCTACAAGGATGAATACGAGGTGGCGCGGCTCTACACGAACGGCCATTTCGAGAAACAGGTCGCATCGGCCTTCGAGGGCGAGAACCTGATTTACGAATTCCACATGGCGCCGCCGATCCTCGCCAAGAAGGACCCGGTCACGGGTGTGCCCCGCAAGATGAGCTTCGGGCCGTGGATGCTCAAGGCCATGGGCGTTCTGGCGAAATTCAAGACGCTGCGCGGTACGCCGCTCGACGTGTTCGGCTACTCCCACGAACGCCGTACCGAGCGCCGGCTTATCCGTGACTTCGAAGGGCTGATCGAGGAGATCGTTGCGAAGCTCGATGCCGGCAATCATGCGGCTGCGGTCGGCTTGGCCAACATCCCACAGAAGATCCGCGGCTTCGGTCACGTCAAGGAGCGGAACTTGAAAGCCGCGAAGGCGGAGGAGGCGGATCTCCTCGCCAAGTTCCGCGCCGGGCCGCAGCCGCTGCCGATCGCGGCGGAATGACAGCTGGAATTCTCCTCGTCATGGCCGGGCTCGTCCCGGCCATCCCGATCCTGTGAAGCGTCGTGCTTTTCGGATCGGGATCACCGGCTCAAGGCCGGTGATGACGTTTGAGATGCGGGAATCTCAGCTCTTCGCTTGACTCACCTCGACGAAGCTCTTCGCCACTGTCGGCACGTTCGCCTCGTTGAGCCCCGCCACGCACATGCGGCCCGAGCCCACGAGGTAGACACCGTCCCGCTCACGCATAACGTCGACTTGGCGGGCGCTCAGCCCCGTGTAGCTGAACATGCCGCGCTGGTTGGTGAGGAATCCGACATCGATTGCGTTCGACAGGGCGCGGATCTCCTCGGCAAGGAGCTTGCGCATGGAATCCATGCGGGTGCGCATCGTCTCGACGTCACTGGCCCATTGCGCCCGAAGGTCGTCGTTGCCGAGCACGGTCGCCACCAGAAGACCGCCCGTCATCGGCGGGCTCGAATAGCTGCGGCGCACGGCAAGCTTCAACTGCCCGAGCACACGCTCGGCCTCGTCCGCATCGCGGCAGACGACGCTCAGGCCGCCGCAGCGCTCGCCGTAGAGCGAGAAATTCTTCGAGAAGGAATTGGCCACGAGGCAGCCGGCGCGGTCCGCATAGCGGCGCACGAAGGCGGCATCCTCGTCGAGGCTGGTGCCAAAGCCCTGATAGGCCATGTCGAACACGACGATGTGGCGCTTGGCGAGAAGCACGTCCGTGACGGCGTTCTGCTGGCGCTCGTCGAGATCGACGCCGGTCGGGTTGTGGCAGACGGGCTGGAGCACCACGATCGAGCCGTTCTCCGCTGCCTCCAGGGCCTTGACCATGCCGTCGAAATCCACGGACCGGCTGGTGCTGTTCCAGTAGGGATAAGTAGCGGTCTTGAAGCCCGCTCGCTGGAACAGCCCATGATGGTTGTCCCAGGTCGGATCGCTGACCAGAACTGTGCGGCCGGGTGCGTGCTTGGCCAGGAAATCGGCCGCGATGCCCACCGCACCCGTGCCGCCCAGCGTCTGGATCGTGGCGACCCGCTTCTCGGCAAGAGCCGGATGCTGGGCGCCGAAGACGAGCTTCTGCACGCCGTCGCGATAGAGCGCGTGCCCTTCCATGGGCAGATAGGGCCGTTCCGCGAAGCCGATGCGTTCGTGGGCGGCCTTGACAGCGCCGAGCACCGGGATGCGGCCCTTCTCGTCCGTGTAGACGCCGATGCTGAGATTGACCTTCTCAGGCCTGGGATCGGCCTTGAAGCTGTCGTTGAGGGAGAGGATCGGGTCGCCGGCAAAGGCTTCGACCTGTCCGAACAGGGATTCCGTCATGCTGATCTCCAAGCCTGTCGCGGCGGCCTGCCGGCGACCGCATCGTTTCGCGTGCCGCGAGACCTATCCCTTGGGACGGCCTCTCGGCAAGCGCCTTCATGAAGCCTCAGGCGTCAAGCCGCCAATCGACAGGCTCCAGCCCCTTCTCGACGAGCCAGGCATTGGCGCGGCTGAAGGGGCGGGTGCCTCTGAAGTCGTTCAGCCGATTGAGCGGGGAAGGATGGCCTGCCTCGATCACCAGGTGCTTCGTCCGGTCGACCAGCGCGGCCCGCTTGCGGGCCGGGCCGCCCCAGAGCAGGAAGACAACGGCCGGCTGCTGCGCCGAGATCGCCGCGATGGCCTGATCGACCAAGGCCGACCAGCCGAACTTCATGTGCGCGCCGGATTGCCCGGCTTCGACCGTGAGCGACGTGTTGATGAGCAGCACGCCCTGCTTCGCCCATTTCGACAGATCGCCCGATTTCGGCATCGGCACGCCCAGGTCCTCCGCCATTTCGGCCAGGATCGTGCGCAGGGAGGCCGGGAGCCGCCGGGAGCCGCGGTAGGAGAAGGCGAGACCATGGGAGTCCCCTGGTGTCGGGTAGGGGTCCTGCCCGAGAATGACGACCTTGACCGTATCGAGCGGCGTCAGCGAGATGCTGGTGAACACGGCCTCCGGCGGAGGCAGCACCTGGGCGCCCGAGGCGATGACCGTATCGACCTTGGCCGCCACGGTCTCGGCGCTTCCGTCCTGGAAGAAGGGCAGTCTCAGCCACCCGGCGGCCTGAGGCTTGGCGCGGAAGTCGGCAAGGGCTTGGGTGATGGATCCGGTCATCGGAAGATCATGCCTTTCGGGAGAATGCGGGCTCTGTTGCTGCGCCGGCTCAATAGGTCGGCGGCCAGCGCTGAAAAAGACATCGGACGTGCTGCCGATCGAGGCTCCAGGACCGTCGACAGGATGTTACTTCTGTGACACGTTGCCGATCTAGGTTCCAGGGCTGTCAGACCCCCGGTTCCAATCTTCTACGAGGAATTCCATGATGCTTCAGAGCCGCCCTTCCGCTGCGTTTCGCGCCGGGTTTCTCGGATTGTCCATGCTTCTGTCGGGCACGGCCCTGGCGCAGGAGGCCGTGACCATCCGTTTCGTCCAGACCAACGACATCGACCGCATGAGCGCCGAAAAGGGCCGCGGCGGATTCGCCAGGCTCGCAACGGTGATCAAGGAGGAGAAGGCGAAGGGCAACACCTTCTTCGTCCACGCGGGCGACACCATCTCCCCCTCGCTGCTCTCGGGCTTCGACAAGGGCGCCCACATCATCGACATCCTGAATCGCATGGGCGTCGATGCCATGGCGCCGGGCAACCATGAATTCGATCTCGGCCCCGACGCCTTCCGTGCCCGCATGGCAGAGGCCAAGTTCGATGTGCTTGCCACCAACATCGTCGACGGCAACGGCCTGCCGGCGAACACCAAGCCCGACAAGATGGTCGAGGTCCAAGGCGTGAAGGTCGGCTTCTTCGGTCTCACCACCGAGGATACCCCGATCGCGTCGAGCCCCGGCCCCATCAAGTTCTCCTCCACCATCAACACGGCTCGCGCCAAGGCCAAGGAGCTGCGCGAGAAGGGCGCCGACATCGTCGTCGCTATCGCCCACACGCCGCTCGAGGTGGATATGATCATCGCCCGCTCCGCCGGCGTGGACCTGATCATCGGCGGCCACGACGAGCACCTGCTCGCCTTCTACGACGGCAAGGTCGCCCTGACGGAATCGGAGTCGCAAGCCAATTACGTCGCCGTCACCGAACTGGCTGTCACCAAAGCCACCAAGGACGGAAAGACCACCGTCACCTGGACGCCGAACTTCCGCCTCGTCGACAGCGCGACCGTCAAGCCCGATCCTGAGATCGAGGCCGTGGTGAAGGGCTATGAGGACAAGCTTTCCAAGGAGCTCGACATCGAAATCGGCGTGACGGAAACGCCGCTCGACAGCCGCCGCGCCACGGTGCGCGGAGGCGAGGCTGCCATGGGCAATCTCGTGGCCGATGCGCTGAAGGCCTCTGTCGGAGCCGACGTGGCCATCACCAATGGCGGCGGCCTGCGTGCCGACAAGCAATATGAGGCCGGCCAGAAGCTGACCCGCCGCAACATCCTGGCCGAGATGCCCTTCGGCAACACCACCGTGCTGCTGGAGGTCACGGGCGCCCAGATCAAGGCTGCGCTTGAGAACGGCGTCAGCCAGGTCCGCGAGCTCGGCGGCCGCTTCCCGCAGGTTTCCGGCATCGTGGCAGAAGTCGACGTGAAGGAGCCGGTCGGTAGCCGCGTGAAATCGGTCAAGATCAACGGCGAGCCGCTCGATCCCGCCAAGACCTACAAGCTCGCCACGAACGACTTCATGGCTCGCGGCGGCGACGGTTATCGCGTGTTCACGGAAGCCAAGCCGCTCGTCGACGTCTCGGCGAGCCAGCTCATGGCCACGCAGGTGATCGACTATATCGCCAAGGCTGGCAAGGTGGCGCCGAAGGTCGAGGGCCGCGTCGTCCTGCGCTAATCAGTCCGTTAGCGATCGTTCTCGCGCCGGGGCTCTTGAGGGTCCCGGCGTTTTTCGTGGAACGGTGTTACCGACGTGACGTTCGGGCGCATTCTTTATCGGCATGCAGCGCGATAGTTCGCCTGCCTCTGGTCAACGGGACAACAATAGGTAAATTCCCTCTCCATCAAAGACGTCTGCTGTGCCATTCTGGCCGCGCAACGGCGAATCTCCCAGTCAGAAGCGATCTCCCTTTGCAATATTACACGCGCCCTGAGTCGATCAGCCTGTCCCAGAAGCGGCGTCGCCGTTTTCTTGCGCGCGGCCGGCTGACCTTGTTCATGGGCCTGTTCGGCGTCGCGTTCATTCTTCTGACCTTCGGCTACATCGCCTGGGAGCAGCGCAACCGCCTGATCCAGCGCAACGAGGACGATCTCCGAAATGCCGCCTTCTTCCTGGCGGACCACACGGCCCGGCTCCTGGAGGTCACGGACCTGACTCTGAAGCAGACCACTGCTCTCCTCCAGGGGCAGAGTTGGGATCAAGTCGAAACCTCACGTCCCCTGTGGCAGCAGATCCATGCGGTTCAGGAGGCGTTACCCTATATCAATGACGTCTGGCTCAATGACTCGAGCGGGCGCCTACGCCTCACATCAGCTCAGTTCCCGACGCCTGCATCGAATATCGCGGGACGGGATGTCTTCAGTGCTCAGGTCAATGAGGACCAGGGACTGTTCGTCGGCGAGCCGATCCTGGAACGGGTGACGAAGGTGCCGACCTTCATGATCAGTCGCCGCATCCAGGATCCCAATGCAGGGTTCGGCGGCATCGCAGTAGTCACCGTCTCCCTGTCCTACTTCTACGATTACTGGTCCAAGATCCGGCTGCCGAAAGGCAGCCGGGTCGCTCTGCTGCGCGTCCCCGACGCAACGGTCATTGCGCAATTTCCTCCGCCGTCCGACGGACTCTCCTTCGCGCCTATCGACAAGGCGGCTTTCGACATGGCGCTGGGCTCAGCCCTCCGGGCCGGCCTCTACTCCTTCACCAGCATGGACCAGGAGCGTGTCGGAGCCTATCGTCAGGTCGGCGCGATGCCGCTTTATATCAGCGTCAGTATGCCGGAGGATGCCTATTGGACGCCGTGGTTCGTCCAGACACGGCTCTATGGCGCTTTCGCGCTGATCGCTCTTCTGGCCCTGATCGCCCTGACGGTTCTGGCCTCCGAGCAGTTCCACGAACAGGCCGCTAATGCAGCGCTTCTCGAGCGGCAGGTAGCGCTGCGGACGAGCGAATTGCGGACGGAAACCGCCGCGCTGGAGGTTCTCAACCGCACGGGCAGCGTACTCGCGGCCGAGCTCGATCTCGACCGTATCATCGAGAGCGTCGTCGATGCCGGGATCGAGCTGACCGAGGCCCAGTTCGGCGCCTTCTTCTGCAGCGCGTCCCAGGATGGAAAAGAACATTACGGGAAATTCGCGCCCGATGGGCTCCGCGAGGCTTTCGCCGCGCTCGATATTCGGGCCATCTGCGCTCCCGCTTTCCAAGAGGGCAAGACGGTTCGCCTGGACAACATTGCCATCGAGCAAGGACATGACGGCACGCCCTTCACCCTGGATGCCACGCCTGGCGCTCCCATCATCCGCAGCGTTCTGGCCGTTCCCGTGATCCTTCGCACCGGGGATACGCACGGCATCCTCGTCTTCGGGCACGAGCGGGCCGGCATGTTCAACCGCCGCTCGGAGCGCCTGCTGGCAGGCCTGACGGCCCAGGCAGCCATCGCGCTCGAGAACAGCCGCCTCTACCGCAACGCGCAAAGCGAAATCGAGGAGCGCAAGCAGGCCCAGACCCAGCAATCCCTGCTGATCCGCGAACTTCATCATCGCGTGAAGAACACCCTTGCCACCGTCCAGGCCGTGGTGGGCGCGACGGCGCGCTCCGCGCTCAGCATCGACGATTTCTATCAGGCCTTCGTCGGGCGCATCATTTCACTTGCCAACACGCATTCGCTTCTGACCGAGGCCGTGTGGCAGACCGCATCCCTGCAGGAGATCCTGGAAAAGGAACTCCGGCCCTACAACGATATTCGCGGCGAGAGGATCGTTCTCGAAGGTCCCGCCGTGGATCTGCCCTCCGAGGCGGCCGTGCCGATCGGCATGGCTATCCATGAACTGACCACCAATGCCGCCAAGTACGGCGCCTTGTCGGTTCCCGGCGGCAAGGTTGCCATTTCCTGGGAGGCCGAGCCGGCTGAGGATGGGACCCGGCTGAGGCTCACCTGGGAGGAGCGGGGAGGGCCCGCCGTTTCGGCGCCCACACGCCAGGGGTTCGGCTCTCGCCTGCTGCACCGGGTGCTGGCCACGCAGCTCAACGCCAAGGTCGAGACGGATTTCCATCCGACGGGATTGCGCGTGGCGATCGATGCCATGCTCAAGCAGGCGCGGTTCCCGGAAATGAGCGTCTGACACACTCGGGTGCAAACTCGATTTGCAGCCGATTCCGGTGATGCGATGAGGCGTCCTGTTGGCGGAGCTGCCTGAAACTTCTATCTAAGGCCGCATCAGAGCGGGATCCGAGACTCGGATCCGGCGGCCAAGGGGCTTTTCATGAACGAGAGTGTGAGTCTGACCGATCTTCGCCAGGGCGTGCGCCCGGTGGACCACCCGCCTGTTCGGACCGGGCGGATCGGTGTGCTTCTTCTGAACCTGGGCACGCCCGAGGGTACGAGCTACTGGCCCATGCGCGCCTATCTGAAGGAGTTCCTCTCGGACCGCCGGGTGATCGAGACGCCGCGCCTTCTGTGGTGGCCGATCCTCAACCTGATCATTCTCACCAAGCGCCCCGGTCCCAAGGGGCGCGACTATGCCTCGATCTGGAACAACGAGCGGAATGAGGGCCCGCTCAAGACCATCACCCGCAACCAGGCCGAGAAGCTGACCGCGCATCTCAAAACCGTCGCCGGGGACAGGATCATGGTCGACTGGGCCATGCGATACGGCAAGCCGGAGGTGCGCGAGCGCATTCAGGCGCTTCTCGATCAAGGCTGCGACCGCATTCTCCTGGTCCCCCTTTACCCGCAATATGCGGCCGCCACATCGGCAACGGCCTGTGACCAGGCCTTCCGGGCGCTCATGGACATGCGCTGGCAGCCGACCGTGCGCGTCTCGCCGCCCTACCACGACGACCCGGTCTATATCGAGTCCGTGGTCGCTTCGATGAAGAAGGAGCTGGCGAGGCTCACCTTCGAGCCGGAGGTGATCCTCATCTCCTTCCATGGCGTGCCGAAGGAATACCTGCTCAAGGGCGATCCCTATCACTGCCAATGCGTGAAGACCTGGCGCCTGATGCGGGAGGCCTTCGGCTGGTCGCCGGACAAGTTCCGCATGAGCTTCCAATCCCGCTTCGGCACGGCGGAATGGCTCCAGCCCTACACGGACAAAACCGTGGAGGCTCTCGCCAAGAGCGGCGTGAAGCGCATGGCCATCGTGGCCCCAGGCTTCTCGGCCGACTGTCTGGAGACTCTGGAAGAGCTCAACGGCGAAAACCGCGAGATCTTCATGCACAACGGGGGCGAGGAATTCGCCTATCTCCCCTGCCTCAACGACAGCGACGACGGCATGCGGGTCATCAACCATATCGTCGAGCGCGAGCTTCAGGGGTGGATCTAGAGCATCGTGCGAAGAAGCGGCTCCGGTTCTTCGCACGAAACGATGCGATCCCCTACTCTAGGACTCGAAGCCTCTTTGCGTTAGCGTGAGCCATCTGCAACGAGGTTGCCTGGGGGGCTCATGCCGCTGAGTGGTTTCGATATCTTCGTCATCGTCCTGGTGCTCGTCGTCGTGGTGACGATCGCCATGGGCATCAGGACGGTTCCCCAAGGTTACGCTTACACGGTCGAGCGGTTCGGGCGCTATTCGCGCACGCTCACTCCGGGCCTCGGTCTGATCGTGCCCTACATCGATCAGATCGGGAAGAAGGTGAATGTCATGGAGCAGGTGCTCGACATTCCGAGCCAGGAGGCCTTCACCCGCGACAATGCAGGTGTCACCATCGATGCGGCCGCCTTCTACCAGATTCTTGATCCAGCCCGCGCTTCCTACGAAGTCTCGGATATGAACCAAGCCCTGCTGGTTCTGACCATGACCAATATCCGCACGGTCGTAGGCTCCATGGACCTCGACCAGTTGCTCTCCCATCGCGACGAGATCAACGAGCGGCTCCTGCGGGTCATGGATGCTGCCGCGTCGCCTTGGGGCGCCAAGGTCACCCGGGTCGAGATCAAGGACATCCTCCCGCCGCAGGACCTCGCCGGCGCCATGGCGCGGCAGATGAAGGCCGAGCGCGAGAAGCGCGCCGCCGTGCTTGAGGCGGAGGGCCTGCGGCAGGCGGAAATCCTGCGCGCGGAAGGCCAGAAGCAGTCGCAGATCCTCGCCGCCGAAGGCCGCAAGGAGGCGGCGTTCCGCGATGCGGAGGCCCGCGAGCGGCAGGCGGAGGCCGAGGCCAAGGCCACCGGCATGGTCAGCGATGCCATCGCGCGGGGCGATCTTGCTGCCGCCAACTTCATCGTGGCGGAGAAATATATCGACGCGATCCGGGCTCTCGCCTCGGCCCCGAACCAGAAGGTCGTGATCGTGCCCATCGAGGCGGCTGGCCTGGCCGGGACGCTGGGCGGTATCGCCGAGCTGACAAAGGCCGTGTTCGGCGAGGGTGGTGCGGGAGTCAAGCCCGTGCGCAGCGTTCCCACGGTCAGCGGTGGTTCGGAGCGTTCATGATCGGCGATGCCTTCATTGGCTTGGGGGCGTGGGCCTGGATCATTCTCGGCGTCGTCCTGATCGGCGTCGAGCTTCTCGCGCCGGGCTCGTTCTTCCTCTGGCTCGGGCTGGCCGCTATCGCCACCGGGTTGCTGGACACGGTCCTTGGCCTGTCCTGGCAGGCTGCGGCGTTGATCTTCGCGCTGCTGTCCATCGGGGCGGTGATCGCGGGACGTTTCGTCACCCGCTCGAAGGCGCTGCCCGACGCTGAGACCACGCCGCTCAACCAGCGCGGCCAATCCCTCGTCGGACGGGTGTTCACCCTCGAGACACCGATCAAGGACGGCGAAGGCCGCATCCGGGTCGACGACAGCTCCTGGCGGGTGACCGGCGCGGACCGGTTCGCCGGCGCCAAGGTGCGCGTGGTGCGGGTCGAGGGATCGACCCTCGTGGTGGATGACCCCTGATCAGGCTGCGCCCGCGCGCAGCAAATCGAGATAATGTACGAGGCCGACGGGCCGGTTGTTCTCGACCACGATCAGGGCCGTGATCCGGGAAGCCTCTTCCATCTCCAGAGCGGTCGCCACGAGGGCATCCGGCGCGATGGTGCGCGGCGTCCTGGTCATGATCGCCGTCACCGGCAGGGTCATGAGGTCCGGCTTCAGGTTGCGGCGCAGGTCGCCGTCGGTGACGATCCCGGCGAGCGTGCCGTCGCCGTTCACCACGATCACGGCGCCGAAGCCCTTGCGGCCGATCTCCTCGACGGCTTCGTCCATACGGGCCCCGATGCCGACGACGGGCAGGCGCTCGTCCTTGTGCATGATGTCGCGCACGAGCTTGAGCCGGGCCCCGAGCTTGCCGCCCGGGTGGAACACGCGGAAATGCTCCGCCGTGAAGCCGCGCTTTTCCAGCAGGGCGACCGCCAGGGCGTCTCCGATGGCGAGCTGGATCGTGGTCGAGGTGGTGGGCGCGAGCCCGTTCGGGCAGGCTTCCTTGGCCTTCGGCAGGGTGAGGCAGATGTCGGCCGCGCGTCCGAGGGTCGATTCCGTGTTCGAGGTCAGGGCGATCAGCGGCACCCGGAAGCGCCGGGAATAGCCGATGATGTCCGCGAGTTCCGCGGTCTCTCCGGACCAGGACAAGGCGATGATCACGTCGTCCGTCTGGATCATGCCCAGATCGCCGTGGCTCGCCTCCGCCGGGTGGACGTAATGGGCCGGGGTCCCGGTCGACGCGAAGGTGGCGGTGATCTTGCGGCCCACATGGCCGGACTTGCCCATGCCGGTCACGATGACCCGGCCCTTGGCGGCGGACAGCGTCTCGACCGCAGCCGTGAAGACGGGGCCGAGGCCGTTGCCGATGGCTTCCATCAGGATCGTCAGGCCGTCCCGCTCGGTCTCGAGCGTACGCAGGGCCGAGGCGACGGCGGGATCGGGCGAAAGGGGGGCTGGTTCTGCAAGTGCCATGGCCGCCCTCTAGCACAGAGAAGCGGCCATGAGGAACCCTTGGCTGAGCTCTCGCTTACTTCTGCCGCAGCAGGGCTTCGAGCTCCCGCCGGAAGTCGGCGGAGAGCTCCTCGCGCTCCAGGGCATAGGCCACGTTGGCCATGAGGAAGCCGATCTTGGAGCCGGTGTCGTAGGTCTTGCCCTGGTACTTCATGCCGAAGAACTGTTGGCTCTTCATCAGCCGGATCATGGAATCCGTGAGCTGGATCTCGTTGCCGGCACCGCGCTCCTGGGTGGAGAGCAGGTCGAAGATCTCGGGCTGCAGGATGTAGCGGCCTGAAATGATGTAGTTCGAAGGCGCGGTGCCCTTCGGGGGCTTTTCCACCATGCCGGTGATCTCGAAGGTCTGGCCGAATTCCTGGCCGACCGAGACGATACCGTACTGGTGCGTCTGGTCCTCCGGCACCTCCTCCACGGCAATGATGTTTCCGCCGTGCTTGTCGTAGGCCGCGATCATCTGCTCCATGGAGCCGCGGCTGAGCATATCGGGCAGGATCACGGCAAAGGGCTCATCCCCTACGAGTTCGCGGGCGCACCAGACCGCGTGGCCGAGGCCGAGCGGCTCCTGCTGGCGGGTGAAGCTGGTCTGGCCGGCCTGGGGCTGGTCCTTGGCGAGAAGCTCCAGCTCCTTCGTCTTGTTGCGGCTCTCCAGCGTCCGGTTGAGCTCATAGGCGATGTCAAAATGGTCCTCGATCACGGCCTTGTTGCGGCCGGTGACGAAGATGAAGTGCTCGATGCCGGCGGCGCGCGCCTCATCCACCACATGCTGCACCACGGGGCGGTCGACGACGCAGAGCATCTCCTTGGGAACGGCCTTTGTGGCAGGCAGGAACCGGGTGCCGAGGCCGGCGACGGGAAGGACTGCTTTGCGGATACGCTTCATTGATTGGGCCATGATTGAGCATCAAGAGGGAAGGGTAATCTAAGTCAGGACCGGGAAAAGGGAACCGCTAACCGTCAAGCTTCGGCACCTTCCAACGGGGCAGCGCTGCCGGGATTTGATGGGTGTGGGTACCTCATTGCAGCTCCCGGCCTGAATTGGAGCTGAAGGGTCGCGGTTAAGCGGCCAAGAACGGCGGTTTTGAGGAGGCGGACCGGCCGGGTCCCCCTGTGGAAGACCCGTCGGCACATAAGGACGCACTATCAACAAGGAGAGCTATCAACCGGCTGTTAACCTGCTTAGTGTCGCATTGGCAGGGCAGATCTGTCCTGTTTCCGTGAGCGATTCCATGCGCCAGCCGCTGTCCCTGGTGCGCCGCCTGTCCGGCGCACTCCTTCTCGGACTGAGCCTCATCATCGGTGGAGGCGGCGGTGTTGGGCCTGCGCAGGCGCAGGAAGTCTCCCAGGCCGGGTTCCAGCGCTTCGTGCAGGGGCTCTGGCCCGCAGCCAAGGCGCGAGGTGTCTCAAGGACAACCTTCGAGGAGGCGTTCCGGGGCGTCGAGCCTGACGCCAAGATCATCGCGCTCACGAAAAAGCAGTCCGAATTCGTCCGGCCGATCTGGGATTACATCAACGGCGCCATCTCGGCCCAGCGCCTGAAGCGCGGCCAGGAGGCGGCCGCCGAGTGGTCCAAGACCCTGGCGGCGGTCGAGCGCACCTATGGGGTTCCGCGCTCCATCGTCCTCGGCGTCTGGGGCATGGAGACCAATTTCGGCAGCTTCACCGGCTCCATCTATGCCGTCCAGGCGCTGGCGACCCTGGCCTATACCGGCTACCGGGGCGACTTCTTCAAGGAAGAGCTGCTCACCGCCCTGCAGATCCTGGAAGGCGAGCATATCGATCGCTCCAAGATGCTGGGCTCCTGGGCCGGCGCCATGGGCCAGACCCAGTTCATGCCGTCGAGCTTCATGAAATTTGCCGTCGACGGCAATCGAGACGGGGTTCGGGACATCTGGTCCTCGGTGCCCGATGCCATGGCGTCCACCGCCAATTACCTGCGCCAGCACGGGTGGGAGCCGGGATTGCCCTGGGGCTTCGAGGTAGCGCTGCCCCGCGGCTTCGACTACCGGCACCTGAGGCAGGATTTCGCCCGCTGGCAGGCCGCGGGGGTGCGGCGCATGGACGGGAAAGCCATGCCCCGTTCGGGAGAGGCCACACTGTTTCTGCCCGGCGGATCAGGCGGACCCGCCTTTCTGGTCACCCGCAACTACGACGTGATCAAGGCCTACAATTCCTCGGACGCCTATGCCATGGGCGTGGCCCATCTCGGCGACCGGCTCATGGGCGGAGCGCCGATCCAGGGCGCCTGGCCCAAGGACGAGCCCATGCTGGACAAGGATCAGAGCCAGGAATTGCAGGAGCGCCTCGCTCGTCTCGGGTTCTATGAAGGCAATGCGGACGGCAAGCTCGGCTCCAAGACTCGGGAGGCCGTGCGGAACTTCCAGCTGCGCCGTGGCTTGATCCCGGATGGCTATGCCGATTACGCGGTGCTGCGTGAATTGCGTGCAGCCCGCTGACGGAGTTCCTAACAGGCTCTATAATCAAGGCTGGTCCGGACTGAAAAGGAACCGCCTATGAATTTGGTGCCGATCCTTCGCCGATGGTCCCTGGGGCTGCTTTTCGCGGTTCTCGGGAGCAGCGCGGCCCTTGCCCAGTCCGGCTATTACCAGCAGCCGGGCTACCGTGACCCGCGGGCCTATCCACCGGGCTATTATCCTGGAAAGCTCGTGCAGCCCGCGCAACCCCAGCCGCAGCAGGGTTTCAGTTTCCGGCGGTTTTTCGGGGTTCCCGACGAGCCGCCTCGCCCGGCACGAGCGCCGGTCGCACGACCCCGCAAGCCCGTCGCGCCGTCGGCAGCCGCGGCGAAGCAGGAAAAGCCGAAGGTCGATCCGAGCACCCATGTGGTTGTGTTCGGAGATGCCCTGGCCGGGTACGCCCGCCAAGGGCTCGATGCCCATTTCGCCGAAAACCAGGACGTGGCGGTCGTGCCCAAGATCAGGGACACGAGTCTCGTCCGGACCGATTCGGCCGATTGGCCGAACTTCGTCAAGGCGACTCTCGATGGCGGCCAGAAGACCACCGTGGCGGTGGTCATGCTCGGCACGAGCGACCGGCAGTCGATCAAGGAAGGCGAGGAGACTGCTGAGCCCCTGTCCGACCGCTGGAAGGCGCTCTACCGCCAGCGGGTCGATGCGATCGTGAACACGTTCAAGGAGCGCAAGATCCCCCTGGTCTGGATCGGCCTGCCGCCCATGAAGAACAGCAAGGCGACCGAGGATCTGGTGGCCATCAACGAGATCTATAAGGAAAGCGTCCAACGGGGCGGCGGCACATACGTGGATATCTGGCCGGGTTTCGTGGACGACGAGAACCGCTACACGGCGGAAGGGCCCGATGTGGACGGCGAGCCTGCCAAGCTGCGCACCAACGAGGGCGTGTTCTTCACCCGCGCCGGCGCCCGCAAAGTCGCCTTCTTCGCCGATACCGAGATCAAGCGCATCCTGGGGCAGGGCGGAACGGCGACGGCGGCTTCCAATCCGGCCGATATCACGCCCGCAGATGGATCCTCCCCGCCATCGGTCGAGGCGGCGATCCCGGCACCTCCGGACGCGGCTGCGCCGATCTCCCTCCCGTCCAAGCCGCTGGTCGGACCTGTCCTGCCGCTGACGCGCCAAGACGTGGCCCCCGGAGGAACGCTCGTTGCGGCGCCGCCGAAGCTCACCGGGGACAACGCCTATACGGTCCAGCGCGCCCTGCGGGTCGGGATCGCTCCAAGCTCACGACCGGGTCGTGCGGACGATTTCCGCTGGACCAGTCCTTGATAGGTAGGCTGAGACAATAAAAAGCGGCGGTTCATGCGCGAGATGAACCGCCGCTTTTGCTTTGGGAAACGAAGAGACTACACCGGCAAATTGCTCTCGCCCATCAGGAAGATGTCGATGGAGCGGGCGGCCTGGCGGCCTTCGCGGATGGCCCAGACGACCAGCGACTGGCCGCGGCGCATGTCGCCGGCCACGAACACCTTCTCGCTCGACGTGCGGTAGCTCCTGTCGTCGGCCACCACGTTGCCGCGACGATTCATGGCGACGCCCGATTCTTCCAGCAGCCCCTCCTTTACCGAGCCGGCAAAGCCGATGGCGATGAAGACGAGATCGGCCTTGAGCACGAACTCGGAGCCGGGAATCGGCTGGCGCTTCTCGTCGACGCGGGCACATTGCACGCCGGTGACGCGGCCCTTCTTGCCTTCGATGCCTAGCGTCGCCGCCTGGAACTCGCGCTCGGCACCTTCCGCCTGGGACGAGGAGGTGCGCATCTTCGTCGGCCAATAGGGCCACACGGTGAGCTTGTCCTCGCGCTCCGGCGGCTTGGGACGGATATCGAGCTGCGTGACGGAGAGCGCGCCCTGACGGAATGCGGTGCCGACGCAGTCGGAGGCCGTGTCTCCGCCGCCGATCACCACCACATGCTTGCCATTTGCGAGAATGGGCTCGGCCGTGACCTGCTCGTTGCCGACGCGCTGGTTGGATTGAGTCAGGTACGGCATCGCGTAGTGCACGCCTGTCAGATCCTGACCCGGCAGGTTCGGGTTGCGCGGGTCCTCTGCGCCGCCGGCGAACAGCACCGCGTCGAATTCGTTGTGGAGCGACGCAAAGCTTTTATCGACGCCGATATTGACGCCGCAATGGAAGATCACGCCTTCCGCTTCCATCTGCTTCACGCGACGGTCGATGTGGTACTTCTCCATCTTGAAGTCCGGGATGCCGTAGCGCAGCAGGCCGCCGGGCTTCGCCTGACGCTCGAACACGTGCACCTCATGACCCGCGCGGGCGAGCTGCTGGGCGGCCGCCATACCCGCGGGGCCCGAGCCGATCACGGCCACGCGCTTGCCGGTCGAAACCTCCGCCGGCTCCGGCTTCACGAAGCCCATCTCCCAGGCCTTGTCGGCGATGGCCTGCTCAATGGTCTTGATGGTGACCGGCTGGTTCTCGAGGTTCAGCGTGCAGGCTTCCTCGCATGGAGCCGGGCAGATGCGACCCGTGAATTCGGGGAAGTTGTTGGTGGTGTGGAGGTTGCGCGCGGCCTCCTCCCAATCGTCGGACCAGACCAGATCGTTCCAGTCGGGAATCTGGTTGTGCACCGGACAGCCGGTCGGCCCGTGGCAGAAGGGAATGCCGCAATCCATGCAGCGCCCCGCCTGCTTCTTCAGGTCGTTGTCGTCGAGCGGCAGCGTGAACTCGCGGAAATGGCGCACGCGTTCCCCGGCGAGCTGATACTTCTGCTCCTGCCGGTCGTATTCGAGAAAGCCTGTGACCTTGCCCATGGGTTTGCCCCCTAATCCTTATTCCGCTGCCTGCAGGTTCCGGAGACGGTCCATCTCCTGGAGCGCACGGCGGTACTCGACCGGCATGACCTTCACGAACTTGGTGCGGTAGGTCGTCCAGTTGTCGAGGATCTCCTTGGCGCGTGTCGAGCCCGTATAGGTGTGGTGATTGGTGATGAGCTGCATCAGGCGCTCTTCATCAGGGCCGGACATGTTGGCCATGATGTCGATGCGACCCTTGGTCTCCAGATCGCCGCCGTGATGGTGAAGGCGGCGCATCAGGTCCTCCTCCTCCTCGACGGGCTCGAGATCGACCATGGAGAGGTTGCAGCGCTTGGTGAACGTGCCGTCCTCGTCGAGCACGTAGGCGATGCCGCCCGACATGCCGGCCGCGAAGTTGCGACCGGTCTGACCCAGCACGACCACGAGGCCGCCGGTCATGTATTCGCAGCCGTGATCGCCCGTGCCCTCGACCACCGCGATGGCACCGGAGTTGCGCACGGCGAAGCGCTCGCCCGCAACACCGCGGAAATAGGCCTCACCCGCGATCGCCCCGTACATCACCGTGTTGCCGACGACAATGGAGCGCTCGGGAGCGGCCCTCGAATCCGGCGACGGCGCGATGATGATCTTGCCGCCCGACAGGCCCTTTCCGACATAATCGTTGGCTTCGCCTTCGAGATTGAGGGTCACGCCCGCCGCGAGCCAAGCGCCGAAGCTTTGGCCTGCCGTGCCTTTCAGCTTCACGGTGATCGTGTCGTCAGGGAGGCCTTCGTGGCCATAGCGCTTCGCCACCTCGCCGGAGAGCATGGCGCCCACCGTGCGGTCGGAGCTTTTCACCTTCGACTCAATGGTGACGGCTTCGCCGTTCTCGAGAGCCGGTCCGGCCTGCGCAATGAACGCGCGGTCGAGCACATTGGCGATGGGGTGAACCTGACGCTCCTGATGACGGATCGCCACGGTCGGGCTGACATCGGGCTTGTGGAACAGCTTCGTGAAGTCGAGACCCTTCGCCTTCCAGTGGCCGATGGCGGCGTTCTTGTCGAGAAGGTCGGACTGGCCGATCATCTCGTCCACCGTGCGGAAACCCATCTCAGCCATCAGCTCGCGCACTTCCTCGGCGACGAAGAAGAAGTAGTTGATGACGTGCTCCGGCAGGCCCTTGAAGCGCTTGCGCAACACAGGGTCCTGCGTTGCAACGCCGACCGGGCAGGTGTTGAGATGACACTTGCGCATCATGATGCAGCCGGCGGCGATCAGCGGCGCGGTCGAGAAGCCGTACTCGTCGGCACCGAGAAGCGCCGCGATCACCACGTCGCGTCCCGTGCGCAGGCCGCCGTCCGCCTGGAGCGCCACGCGGCCGCGCAGGCGATTGAGCACGAGGGTCTGCTGGGTCTCGGCCAAGCCGATCTCCCAGGGCGAGCCCGCATGCTTGAGCGAGGTGAGGGGAGAGGCGCCCGTGCCGCCCTCGAATCCGGAAATCGTGATGTGATCGGCGCGCGCCTTGGCGACGCCCGCCGCCACTGTGCCGACGCCCACCTCCGCCACGAGCTTCACCGACACATCGGCCGAGGGGTTCACATTCTTGAGGTCGAAGATCAGCTGGGCCAGATCCTCGATGGAGTAGATGTCGTGGTGCGGCGGCGGCGAGATGAGACCCACGCCCGGAGTCGAGTGGCGCACGCGGGCGATCTTGGCATCGACCTTGTGGCCGGGGAGCTGTCCGCCTTCGCCAGGCTTGGCGCCCTGCGCCACCTTGATCTGCATCATATCGGCGTTGACGAGATATTCCGTCGTCACGCCGAAGCGGCCGGAGGCCACCTGCTTGATGGCGGAACGCTTGGACATGCCGTTCGGCAGCGGACGGAAGCGCTCCGGCTCCTCGCCGCCCTCGCCGGTATTGGACTTGCCGCCGATGGCGTTCATGGCGAGCGCCAGCGTCTCGTGTGCCTCCTTCGAGATCGACCCGAAGGACATGGCGCCCGTGGAGAAGCGCTTCACGATCTCCTGCGCCGGCTCGACCTCGCTCAAGGAGACAGGCGCACGGCCCGACTCTTCCGCATTCTTGATGCGAAAAAGGCCGCGGATGGTTTTCAGCTCGTTGTCCTGCTCGTTCACGAGGCGAGCGTATTCGCGGTAGCGGTCCTGCGCGTTGAGGCGCACGGCATGCTGCAGCGTCGCGACCGTATCCGGGTTCCAGGCATGGACCTCGCCGCGCTGGCGGTAGGCGTATTCGCCGCCCACATCGAGCGCATTGCGATAGATCGGCGCGTCGCCGAAGGCGTCGCGGTGGCAGCGCACGTTCTCCTCCGCCACTTCGTCCATGCCGATGCCTTCGATGGTGGTCGCCGTGCCGAAGAAATCGCGGGATACGAAGTCGGACCGGAGGCCGACCGCGTCGAAGATCTGCGCGCCGCAATAGGACTGGTAGGTGGAGATGCCCATCTTGGACATGACCTTCAGCAGGCCCTTGCCGATCGACTTGATATAGCGCTTGATCGCCTCGTCGGCATCGACCTCTTGCGGCAGCTCGCCGGCCTCATGCATCGCCTCGATCGTCTCGAAGGCGAGATAGGGATTGATCGCTTCCGCGCCGTAGCCTGCGAGACAGGCGAAGTGATGAATCTCGCGCGGCTCTCCGCTCTCGACCACGAGCCCAACCGAGGTGCGCAGTCCCTTCCGGATCAGGTAGTTGTGCACGGCGGCCGTGGCGAGGAGCGCCGGGATCGGGATGCGGTCGGGCCCGACCATGCGGTCGGACAGGATGATGATGTTGTAGCCGCCATGCACCGCCGCTTCCGCGCGGTCGCAGAGGCGGTCGAGGGCGCCGTCGAGGGCGGATGCGCCGAGTTCCGCATCGTAGGTGATGTCGAGGGTCTTGGTGTCGAAGCGATCCTCGAAATGGCCGATGCAGCGGATCTTCTCCAGGTCCTCGTTGGTGAGGATCGGCTGGCGCACTTCGAGGCGCTTGCGGCGCGAGGTGCCTTCGAGATCAAGGATGTTCGGACGTGGGCCGATGAACGACACCAGGCTCATGACGAGTTCCTCGCGGATCGGATCGATCGGCGGGTTCGTCACCTGAGCAAAGTTCTGCTTGAAATAAGTATAGAGGAGCTTCGGCTTGTCGGAGAGCGCAGAGATCGGCGTGTCCGATCCCATGGAGCCGACCGCCTCCTGGCCGGTGACGGCCATGGGCTGCATGAGGAGCTTCAGGTCCTCCGACGTGTAGCCGAAGGCCTGCTGGCGATCGAGGAGCGACACGTCCGTGCGCGACTCGCGCGCCTGCACGGGCTTGAGATCCTCGAGCACGATCTGCGTGCGCTTCAGCCATTCCTTGTAGGGATGGGCCTGCGAGAGCTGCTGCTTGATCTCGTCGTCGGAGACGATGCGGCCTTCCTCGAGGTCGATGAGGAGCATCTTGCCCGGCTGCAGGCGCCACTTCTCGACGATCTTCTCCTCCGGAATCGGCAACACGCCCATCTCGGAGGCCAGCACCACGAGGCCGTCATCGGTGACGAGATAGCGCGCGGGGCGCAGGCCGTTGCGGTCGAGCGTCGCGCCGATCTGCTTGCCGTCGGTGAAACACACGGCGGCCGGGCCGTCCCACGGCTCCATGAGGGCCGCATGATATTCGTAGAACGCGCGCCGGTCGTCGTTCATGAGCGGGTTGCCCGCCCAGGCCTCGGGGATCAGCATCATCATGGCGTGCGATAGCGAGTAGCCGCCGCGCACCAGGAATTCGAGGGCGTTGTCGAAGCAGGCCGTGTCGGACTGGCCCTCGTAGGAGATCGGCCAGAGCTTCGAGATGTCGTTGCCGAACAGCTCGGAATCGACAGAGGCCTGGCGGGCTGCCATCCAGTTCACGTTGCCGCGCAGCGTGTTGATCTCGCCGTTATGAGCGACCATGCGGTAGGGATGCGCGAGCTGCCAGGTCGGGAAAGTGTTGGTGGCGAAGCGCTGGTGCACCAGGGCGATGGCGCTTTCGAAGCGCTCGTCCTGCAGGTCGAGATAGTAGTCACGCAGCTGCGTGACGAGCACCATGCCCTTGTAGACGATGGTGCGAGACGACAGGCTGACCGGATAATAGCCGGCCGTGCGCCCGTCCTTCATGTCGTATACGGCGTTGGAGATCACCTTGCGGGCGATGAACAGGCGGCGCTCGAAGGTCTCGGCATCGTCCATGCCCTTGCCCTTGCCGATGAAGATCTGGCGATGCTGCGGCTCGGTGGCCTTCACGCTCTCGCCGAGATCGCTCGAATCCACCGGCACCTCGCGCCAGCCGAGAACCTGCAGGCCTTCGTCCGTGATCGCCTTGGTGACGATCTCCTCGACGAGGTGGAAGCCCTCGGGATCGCGGGGCATGAACAGATGGCCGACGCCGTATTGGCCCTCCTCGGGCAGCCAGATACCGACCTTGGCGCATTCGGCGGAAAAGAACTTGTGCGGGATCTGAACCAGGATGCCGCAGCCGTCGCCCATCTTGGGATCGGCGCCCACCGCACCACGATGGTCGAGGTTGTGCAGAATGGACAGGCCCTGCTCGACGATGTCGTGCGACTTGCGGTTCTTCATGTCCGCGATGAAGCCGACACCGCAGGAATCCTGCTCGTTCGACGGGTCGTAGAGGCCCTGAGCCGCCGGCAGGCCCGGATCGCGCACCAGTTTAATCGTATCCGCCATCGTGGCCGTACGGCTTGGCACTCGGGTTTCCAGGCTTTTGGTCGGCTCGTCGCTCATGGCAGATCCTCACATCCGAACACGTCATTCAGGTTCTTTGAGGCGGCTTTTGGGCCCGCCGGATGATGAGATCGTCCGGGTGCCCGCCGCTTCTTGGGGTTCCGAGGGTTGGGTCCGGCAGGGGAGCCCGCACCTCGCGGGCACCTTTGGGCTGTCGTCAGCCCAGAGTCGCCCGTTCCGCCCACGTTTTGCGGGCGGCTTTCTTGGTATCTCGTTTCGTTCGCGCCGGGCGAAGCATCAAGAAACCCTCAGGGCAAAAAGGCAGGGCGCAGGCACCCCAAAAGGGACAGCATCGCTGTCCTAATACAGGCAAATTGCCAGAGTTCAGCGCAGTGCACAAGAGGGTTTAGAAATATTTTAGACAAAAGTTACAAGCATTAGAGGCAGAATGTAACAAAAACAGCTTTTCGGCCTTAGGAACGAAAGTCTCCGCCGATGGGTCAATGATCTTGACATGTTGCCATGGCCTTGGAGGAGCCCCTCCGTCCCAGGAGAAAGCATGGGGCGCATGTCCGAAAGGGCGTTCCTCTTGCCGCAACAATGCTCTAGGAGACGGGGCATGAATTTCGCGAGCGACAACATCGTTGGGGGCAGCGCTCCCGTTCTGCAGGCCATCCTGGATGCCAATGCCGGGACCATGGCGGCTTACGGCAACGACGAGATCTCGAAGCGCGTGAGAGCGCGGTTCAACGCGATCTTCGAGCATGAGGTCTCCGTGTTCTTCGTCACGACCGGGACGGCCGCCAACGCCCTCGCCCTGTCCTCGGCGGTGCCGCCCTACGGTCTTTGCGTCTGCCATCGGGAGGCGCACATCATCGACGACGAGTGCGGCGCGCCGGAATTCTTTATGCATGGGGCGAAGCTCGCAGGACTCGCGGGTGTCGGGGCCAAGCTGAAGGCCGACGACGTCGCCGCCTACCTCGAGAGCCTGCCGAAGGCCGTCAAGCAGATGCCGCCGAAGGCCCTGTCGATCTCGCAGGTCAGCGAGTGCGGTCTGGTCTATGGCCTCGACGAACTTGCAGATCTCGGGGCGGTCTGCCGCGCGCACGGCCTATCCTTCCACATGGACGGGGCCCGCTTCGTCAACGCGCTCGTCTCCCTCGGCTGCACCCCGGCCGAGATGACCTGGAAGCAGGGTGTCGACATCCTCTCCTTCGGCGCCACCAAGAACGGCGGCCTGATGGCCGAGGCCATTGTGGTGTTCAGGAAGGATCTGGCGGAGGCGCTCGACTACCGCTCCAAGCGGGCCGGACAGATCATCTCCAAGGGGCGCCTCATCGCGGCGCAGTTCGAGGGCTACTTTGCGAAAGACCACTGGCTCGACAACGCCCGTCATGCGAACCGCATAGCGGCGCTTCTCTCGCAAGGGCTCCTGCGGATTCCCGGCGTGCGCCTTGCTTGGCCGACCGAGGCCAACGAGGTCTTCCCGATCATTCCGAAATCCTTGGATCAGGTGCTGAAGGCGGCCGGCCTTCTCTATCATAACTGGACGGAGCTGAGCCTGCCGGAGACCGAGCGTGTTGCCGATCACGAGGTGTTGATCCGCCTCGTAACCTCCTGGGCCACAAGGGAAGAGGACGTGCGCAAGCTGCTGGAGGTCGCCTCTTCCGAAGCAGCGCAGCAAGCTGCCGAGTGATTGCCCTAACCCTGCCGCAATCACCCGTGATTGCTTATTGCCAGAGACCCTTGACCGACGGGGCCCCTCCAGCCCCAGCGGGATTTCCAAGGACCAGGATCCGACAATAAAAAAGCGCCCCGGCCGAACCGGGGCGCTCTTCGTTTGGGCTCGGAAAAACCGTCAGGCAGCCTGCTTGGCTTCGATGGTCCGGGCACCGTTCGAGGAAATCGGGATGAGCTTCGGCTTCTTGGCCTCCGGAATCTCGCGCACGAGGTCCAGGTGGAGCAGGCCGTTCTCGAGGGCCGCACCCGTCACCTGCACGCCGTCGGCCAGCTGGAAGCGCCGGTCGAAGCTGCGCGCCGCAATGCCCTGATGGAGCACGTCGACCTTGCGCTCCTCCTGGGGCTTGCGCTCGCCGCGCACGGACAGGGTGTTTTCCTTGACCTCGATGGTCAGGTCACGGTCGGTGAAGCCGGCAACTGCGATCGAGATGCGATACGCATTCTCGCCGGTGCGCTCGATGTTGTAGGGCGGGTAGCTCGGGGCCGCATCGACGCTGACGAGCTGGTCGAGCATCGAGAAAAGACGGTCGAAGCCGACCGTGTTGCGGTACAGGGGAGCAAGATCGTACTGTCGCATGGCATATCCTCCGCTTGAAGCGACATGCTTGAGGTGGAATCCACCTGAAGAGGCTGGATCCGGGTTGACGTGCCGCCGTCATGGCCGGCACGACCTCGATGTGGGAACAGCCAGTTATGCTTTCAAGAGGCTCGTTTCCTGAGGCCAAGTTGCCCTATATTGAGGCCTCTATCCTCGATCCTGGATCCTGCCGTGGACTTCATCACCACCCCCGACAATCCCGTGCCCGGCGAACCCAAGCTGGTCAGCGTCACGACCCGCGATGGGATGACGCTCCGGGCCGCCACCTGGATGCCCGAGACAGAGGAGCCGCAGGGCACGGTCTGCATCCTGCAGGGCAGGGCGGAGTTCATCGAAAAGTACTTCGAGGTGGTGGGGGAGCTGCTCGACAGGGGATTTGCTGTCGTGGCCTTCGACTGGCGCGGCCAGGGATTGTCCGGGCGGCAGGTGAGCAATCCGCGCAAGGGTCATGTCCGGCGCTTTTCCGATTTCCGGCTCGACCTGGAGGCGATCCGCGACCAGATCCTGGTGCCGCACATGCCGCAGCCGCATTTCGGCCTCGCCCATTCCATGGGCGGCGCCATCGCGTTGAACGCGGCCTATGAAACCTGGCTGCCCTTCCGCCGTCTCGTGACCACGACGCCGATGATCGCGCTGTGCATCATCAGGCGCACCCGCACCTCTGCCATTTTCGCACGAATCCTGAGATTTCTGGGGTTGGGCGGCATGTTCGTGCCCGGCGGCGGCGAGACGTCGATCTCCACCATGCCCTTCAAGGGCAACCGGCTGACGAGCGATCCTGTGCGCTATGCCCGCAACGCCGAGGCGGCCCATGCCATTGGAGCCGGAGCCGTGGGGGCACCGACCGTCGCCTGGCTCGACGGCGCCTTTCGCCTGATGAAGCGCTTCGCCGATCCTCGCTACGCGGTCAAAATTCGCCTGCCCACCCTCATCGTGGCAGCCGGTGCCGATCCGGTCTGCGCCACGCCTGCGACCGAGCGCTTCGCTTCGCGGCTCAAGGCCGGTTCCGTCATCGTCATTCCAGGTGCCCGGCACGAGATCCTGATGGAGCGGGATCCGATCCGGGAGCAGTTCTGGGCCGCGTTCGACGCCTTCATCCCCGGCACCCCCGATCCGGAGGTGGGGACGACACGCGATCTCGCGGCGATCGGCTTAGCGGCTGAGCAGCTCGACCGCGGCAGCATGGACCCGGCGGTCTCCCGCCGCGACGATGCGCCCGCCATCGGCAGCTGAGCCGCCTTCCCAGGTCGAGACGACCCCGCCGGCCCCTTCGATGATCGGGACGAGCGCCGCGATGTCGTAGGGCTTCAGCCCCGACTCGACCACGAGGTCGATATGGCCGGCCGCCAGCATGCAATAGGCATAGCAATCGCAGCCGTAGCGGGCGAGGCGGGCGACGCTCTCGACCCGGTCATAGGCCCGCAGCTCGTCGCCGGCGAAGAGGCGTGGGCTCGTGGTGGAGATGACGGCATCTTTCAGCGAGGCGCAGCGGCGCGCCATGAGCTTGCGTTCGCCGCCTGGTCCCCGGTAGGTCGCGCTGCCCCCGTCGCCGAAAAAGCGTTCGCCGGTGAAGGGCTGGTGCATCATGCCGAAGACCGGCCGGCGCTTGTAGGTCAGTCCGATCAGGGTGCCCCAGGTGGGGAGGCCGGCGATGAAGGCCCGCGTGCCGTCGATGGGATCGAGCACCCAGACATAATCCGCATCCTCGCGCTCCGCGCCGAATTCCTCGCCGACGATGCCGTGCGTAGGAAAGCTGCGCTTGATGAGGTGGCGCATGGTCGCCTCGCTCGCCCGATCCGCCTCCGTCACCGGGTCGAAGGCGCCGCCCCGGGACTTGTCCTCCGTGGCAATGGCGGTGCGGAAGAAGGGCAGGATCGCCTGGCCCGATTGGGTCGCGAGCTCGTTGACGAAATGCGTGAAGTCGATGAGCCCCATGACGCGCGTATCCCCTAAAAGTTGAGTGCGGGCGGCCTTGGCCCGCTTGCGATCAGCTTTTATCAAGCGCTGGGCGCGCGGCAAGGGAGCGGCGGCGTCACAGGGGTAAAGGCATCGATGAATTTTGCGCCCAAGCTTGGCAAGTCACGCTCCGAAACGGCGCTGTTCCTGATCGCGGTGCTCGCCGCTCTCTATGCGGTCAGCCAGTTCCTGCGCAACTCCATCGGGGTCATCGCCAACGATCTCGCCCGCGAGCTTCATCTGTCGGCGACCCAGACGGGTCTCCTGTCCAGCGCCTTCTTCTTCGCCTTCGCGGCGGTCCAGATCCCCATCGGCATCCTCATCGACCGCTACGGCCCGAAACGGATCATGCTGGCGACCGCCGTGCTGACGGTGGCGGGAACCGTTCTTTTCGCCCTAGCCCCGTCCGCCTCCGTGCTCATCGCCGCGCGGGCACTCATGGGGCTCGGCTGCTCGACCTTCTTCATGGCGCCCCTCGTGATCTATGCCCGCCGGTTCTCGCCGGAGCGCTTCGCCGGGCTCACGAGCCTGCAGATGGGGTTGGCCAATCTGGGCACCCTGGCGGCGACAGCCCCGCTGGCGGCCTCCGCCGCCGTCTACGGCTGGCGCGCCTCGTTCCTTGCGGTGGCGGTTCTGACGATCGTCATCTTGCTTGCGGTCGTCTGGATCGTGCCTCGGGATTCCGGCTCGGACCGGCCGAAGGAATCCTGGGCCGGCGCCTTCCGGGGCGTCGCCGCGGCCCTGAAGGTGCCCTCCTTCTGGCCGGTCTTCTTCATGCACCTGACCACCTATGGATGCTTCGCCTCGGTCATCGGGCTCTGGGGCGGGCCCTGGCTGTCGGACGTGCACGGAGCCGATCTCGGCACGAGGGGGAATATCCTGCTGCTCGGCGCCACGGCCCAGATCTGCGGCATGCTTCTCTGGGGGGCGATGGACCGGTTCTGGGGCAGCTACAAGAAGCCCGTCATGATCGGCAGCACGGCGACGATCCTGCTTCTGAGCGTCCTCGTCCTCGCCCCCCTCGACCCCGCTTCCGCTGCGGTCTGGTTCCCGCTCTTCGGCCTCTGCGTCGCCTACACGCCCATCCTCACCAGCCACGGAAAGTCGCTGTTCCCGCCGGCCCTGACGGGTCGGGGCATCACGCTCATGAACATCGGCACCATGGGCGGGGCGTTTCTGTCCCAGAGCGTGACGGGGATGTTGATCGATCTCATGGGACGGTCCGACCAAGGCCTCTATCGCCCCGAGGGCTATCGTCTCGTTTTCTCAGCCCTGGCGGCATGGCTGTTGCTCAGCCTCGTCTTCTATGTAAGAGCCATCGACCCGCATCCCGGCAGTCATGCATGAAACGCATGGCAGAAGCAAAGATTTTAGTTGCATTTTGTGCGATGCGGCGTAATTATTGCAGTGCGATATGGCGATGGCGTCGCCTTATCGTAGCCCTTCTTGGGCGTTTCCTCCCTAAACTTCGGGCCGCTGGCAACAGTGGCCTTTTTTCTTGCCCGATTGGCAAGACGGCGCCGAGGGTAGGACGGCTCTACGCCGAATAGGGCTTCGGCCCGGCGCGATGGGCTTGGTGTGAACCGTCAGGGATTACTCCGCCGCGATCGACCGGATCGTCAGCTCGCTCTCGATTTCCGAGATCACCTGCATGAACGCCTGCATCAGATCGTTCGCAAGAACGGCAAAGCCGGGCTTCTTATGCATGCTCCGCTCGTCCATGTAGAGCGCCCGGTTGATCTCGATCTGAAGCGCATGCCGTCCGATGGCCGGCTCGCCGTAATGTTCGGTGATGAAGCCGCCCGCATACGGCTTGTTGCGGAGCACCGTATAGCCGCAGCCCCTTAAAGCCGCTTCCACCAGATCGATCAGCAGGGTGGCGCAGCTCGTGCCGTAGCGGTCCCCCAGCACGATATCGGCCTTGGCGCCATCCTCGCGGCTGACGCTGGAGGAGGGCATGGAATGGCAGTCGATGAGGATCGCATGTCCGAAATGCTGGGCCGTGCGGAGCACGAGATGCCGGAGAGCCCGGTGATAGGGCTTGTAGAGCCATTCGATCCGTTGCAGGGCCTCCTCGACATGAAGCCGCGTGCGGTAGATCTCCTGCCCGTCGGCCACGATGCGCGGAATGGTTCCCAGTCCGCCGGCCACCCGCATGGAACGGGTGTTGGTGAAAGGCGGCAGACGACCGTCGAACATGCGGGAGTCGAGCTCGTAGGGCTCCCGGTTCAAGTCGAGATAGGCCCGCGGGAATCGCGCGGTCATGAGAGGGGCGCCGAGATCGGTCATGGCACCGAATAGCTCGTCGACGAAGGCGTCCTCGGAACGCCTCAGGGCGACGGCGTCGAGCCGGGACGCGGCCAGAAAGGACGCCGGATAGATGGCTCCCGCATGCGGCACGTTGAACACGAAGGGGATCGTCTGCGCCGAAGGTTCGGTGACGATGAAGGGAGGGTCGAACTCATCAACGATGGCTGGCCGCATCAGAATCTTGGCTGGGTTGGAAAAGAAGCAGGTCTTCGCGCTAGTGTAAGGCAGCCCCGTCGCCTGTCCATGACAATATCGTAGCAAGGCTGCGTCCTACTTTCACGGCTTGTTTACCCTCCATCCCTCATGAAGGGGCTAAGACCATCCGCCACGATTCGGGACTGGCAACCGATGAAGATTCTTCTTGCCGAAGACGATAACGACATGCGCCGCTTCCTCGTGAAGGCGCTGGAGAACGCAGGCTACGACGTCGCCTCGTTCGATAACGGCCTTTCCGCTTACAACCGCCTGCGCGAGGAGCCCTTCGAGCTCCTCCTGACGGACATCGTCATGCCGGAGATGGACGGGATCGAGCTGGCCCGCAAGGCCACCGAGCTCGACCCGGAGATCAAGGTGATGTTCATCACCGGCTTTGCCGCCGTCGCGCTCAATCCGGATTCCCAGGCCCCGCGGGACGCCAAGGTCCTGTCGAAGCCGTTCCATCTGCGCGACCTGGTCAGCGAAGTCGATAAAATGATGGCTGCCTAAAAAAGGGCAGGTCTAAGGCTTGCGCCTGAGCCCGCTTGTGGGTATATCGCCCCCACAGCCGAAGCGGGACGTCAAAATCACCGTTTCCCGGGCGCGTAGCTCAGCGGGAGAGCACTACGTTGACATCGTAGGGGTCGCTGGTTCGATCCCAGCCGCGCCCACCATTTTCTTTTTTCCGGCCTTCCCGAAGGGCCGCAGGAGACCGGATATGAAGATCCGTAACTCGTTGAAGTCGATCCGCGGCCGTCACCGCGACAACCAGCTGGTTCGTCGCAAGGGCCGGGTCTACATCATCAACAAGACCCAGAAGCGCTACAAGGCTCGTCAGGGCTAAGTCCGCTGCGGCGATGCCGCACACGAGAATCTGAATTGACCGCGCATGCCGGGACCCTAAAATCCCGGCATGCGCTTTTTCGCGTCCGTCCTGATCTTATCGCTGAGCTGTCTCTCCCACCCGGTCGGTGCCCAGGAGCCTGCGCGCCCCAGGGAGTCGAAGGAGCAGGCCCAGCCGCCGCAAGCCCGCCCTCGCGCTTCCACGCTGGATGAGCTCTTCGAACGCCTCGGCAAGGCCCAGTCGGAACGCGAGGCGGAGGGCATCGCGGCCCTGATCGAGCGGCGCTTTGCCCGCTCCGGCTCCGATACGGCCGATCTTCTCCTGAACCGCGCCGCCGAGGCTTTCGGCAAGAAGGACTTTCCGCTGGCCATCGAGCTCATCGACCGCGTCCTGACGCTGCGTCCCAACTGGGCGGAAGCCTGGTACAAGCGGGCGACCGTCTTCTACCAGCTCGACGATCCGGTGGGCGCCATGGCCGACCTGCACCGGGCGATCAAGATCGAGCCGCGCCACTTCAACGCATGGACCGGACTCGGCCATATCCTCATGGCCTCCGACGACAAGGCGCGGGCCCTCGCGGCCTATCGCCGGGTCCTCACGATCAATCCGCAGATGTCCGACGTGAAGACGATCGTGAGCCGCCTCAGCCCCGAGGTTGACGGGCAGGATCTCTAAATCCACGTTGCAGGGATGTCCCTGCTTCTCGTTCCTGTCGTTCCGCTCGTGCTCCTCGCCATGGGAGCCGCCTTCACCTATCTCTATGCCTGGACCATCGAAAGGCGCTATCCGCCGACCGGCCGGTTCATCGAGGTCGAGGGTTGCCGGATTCATTACCGGGAGGATGGCCCCAGGGACGCGCTTCGGGGAACCATCGTCCTGCTGCACGGGGCGTCCTCCAATCTCGTCGAATCCATGCTGGGGCTCGGCGCATCTCTCTCGCGACGCTATCGCGTCCTAGCCTTTGACCGCCCTGGCCATGGCTGGAGCGAGCGCAGGCCGGGCCTCATCGACGCCGAGCCTGCCCGCCAGGCGGCGCTGATTGCCGGCGCCTTACGGCAGTTGGACGTGCGCAATGCCGTCGTCGTCGGCCATTCCTGGTCGGGAACCATCGTGCCGCATCTCGCTCTCGATCATGCCGACGTGACGGGAGCGATCCTGGTCCTGTCCGGCATCACGTCTCCCTGGCCCGGCGGCTATATCGGCTGGTACCGGCGCCTGATCGATTCCTGGGCGGGCTGGCTGCTGATGCGGACGCTCGCCGTGCCGATTCTGCTCATGCTCCGGCCACCGATGAAGAGGAAAACCTTCTGGCCGCAGAAAGCCCCGAAAGGCATCGTGAAGAAAGGCTTCATCCCGCTGGCTTTCCGGCCCCGGGCCTACGAGGCCAACATGCAGGATTTCGCCGTCATGTATCACGCGGCCCTGCGGCAGAGCGCGCGCTACAAGGATATCGGGCTGCCCGTGACGGTGGTCGCCGGCGACCGGGACGAGATCGTCTGGACCGACCTGCACAGCCTCTCCTTCGCCCGGGAGGTGCCGGGTGCGGAGCTGATCCTGATGCCGGGCATCGGCCACATGCCGCAATATGCCGATCAGAGGACGGTTCTCGATGCCATTGAGGCCCTGGCCGAACGGGTTACGCCGGCCAGGGTCGAGGCGGATCAAGCCTGAGCGGCGTGTTCCTGATTGACGAAGGCGATGCGCACCATGTTGGTGGCGCCGGGCGTGCCGAAGGGCATGCCGGCCACGATGATCACGCGGTCGCCGACCTCCGAGAACCCTTCGCGCAGGGCGAACTTGCAGGCGCGGAACGCCATGTCGTCGATGTCGCTGGCATCCTTCGTGCGGATCGAGTGCACGCCCCACACCAGGGCCAGACGCCGGGCCGTGTTCACGCTGGGGGTTAGCGCAATGACCGTCGAGTTCGGCCGTTCGCGGGCGATGCGGAAGGCGGTGGAGCCTGAAAAGGTCCAGGCCGCCACCGTCTTGATATTGAGCGTATCGGCGATCTGGTGGGAGGCCGCCGCGATGGCGTCCGATCCGGTGGCTTCCGGCTCTGCGTTCAGGGTGCGCACGATCGACCAGTAGTTCTGATCCTGCTCCACCTCTTCGGCGATACGGCTCATGGTGGCCACGGCGTCGATCGGATACTGGCCCGAGGCGCTTTCGGCCGAGAGCATCACCGCATCCGCGCCGTCATAGACGGCGGTCGCCACGTCGGAAACCTCCGCACGGGTCGGCACCGGCGAGGTGATCATCGATTCGAGCATCTGGGTCGCCACCACCACGGGCTTGCCGAGGCGGCGGGCGGTGCGGACGATGCGCTTCTGGATGCCCGGGACCTTTTCCAGCGGCATCTCCACGCCGAGATCGCCGCGGGCGACCATGACCGCATCGGAGATCTCCATGATCTCGTCGAGGCGGGTGATGGCCTGAGGCTTCTCGAGCTTGGACATCACGAGCGCCCGGCCGCGGGCGACCTTCTTGACCTCGGCCACATCCTCGGGGCGCTGCACGAAGGAGAGCGCGATCCAATCCACGCCGGCGTCGAGCGCCGCCTCGAGATCCGAGCGGTCCTTCTCGGTCATGGCGGCGACCGGAATCGTGGTGTCGGGCAGGCTCACGCCCTTGCGGTTCGAGATCTTGCCGGCGACCTCGACCGAGGTGGTGGCCGAGCCCTGCTTCACGCTCTTCACGCGCAGCCGCAGCTTGCCGTCGTCGATCAGCACCGTGTGGCCGGGCTCGAGCGAGGACAGGATCTCGGGATGCGGCAGGTGCACGCGATCCTTGGTGCCTGGCGTCTTGTCGGCGTCGAGCGTGAAGGATTGTCCCGGCACCAGCATGGCACTGTCGCCCTCGAAGGCGCCCACGCGCAGCTTCGGGCCCTGCAGGTCGGCGAGGATCGCGATGGGGCGCTTGAACTTGGCTTCCACGGCGCGGATCATCTCGACCCGCTCCTTCAGCTTCTCGCGCGGCAGATGGCTCATGTTCAGACGGAACACGTCGGCGCCGGCCTGGAACAGCTTGGCGATCATCTCCGGGTTCTCGGAAGCCGGTCCCAAGGTTGCAAGGATTTTCGTGCGCCGGTCGCGTCTCATCGTCATGGCCCCCCTGGCCGGTTCGTTTCGGTGAGCTGGATGGTCCAGCTCTTCTGTTCACCTGTATCGACTTCGAAGAAGCCGCTGCGATCAAAGCCTCTGGCGAGGCAATCCTCCGTTCCACGAATCGTGAACTCGCGCTCCCGGGTGCACATGAAGGAACGACCGCTCCATTCGCCGCCCCGGTCGTAATCGATGGCATAGATGTAATAGAAGCGCCCGCCGAGTTGACCCTTGAGCAGGGTCTCGCAGGCGCGGGCGGTCAGGTTCCACCAGCCCTCCGTCACCCAGCCCTGGGAATCCCGGTAGCCGAGCGCGATGCCGACTCGGCTCGACGTCATGTTGCACAGGCGCAGATCCGCCTTCGCGGGCGATGCGGCCAGAAGGCCCCCGCCGACGAGAAATGTCGCGAGTGCAAGGCTTCGCCGCCAGCGAGGAGACGATGTGAGAGGAGCGGCCTTCATGGATGCGGTATGATCGAATCGAAAGGAATGAAATCGCACAATGCTGTGAGAACTATGTCGAATCGTTGTCGGCCAGAAGTTCAGCCGGAGCAAGACCTTACAGCAGAGGCGCTGCAGTTTTTGCGGTCTCCATGGCCTTTACGACACGGTAGGAAGGCCCTTGCTCTCCATACGGAGAGGGCTTGAGGGCTCATCCGTTCGCCGCATCAGCCTTGGGCCGCGCAACCCAGATCCCGAACAGGATCAGGGCGCCGCCCAGGCTTTGAGTCGGCGTCAGCACCTCGCCCAGGATCGCCCAGCCGAACATCGCCGCGGCAATCGCCTCCAGGAAGATCACCAGCGACGAGAAGACCGCCGGCAGCCGTCCGAGCGCGATGGCGAGAAGGCCCTGGCCCCCCGCATGGCTGACATAGGACATGGCGAGAAGCGCCGCGATGCCTTGCGCCGTCTGTGGGATCACCCGTGTGTCGAACAGGACCGCAATGACCAACAGGATGGCGGAGGTGATGAGGCCGGCCTCGAACGTGACCCGCGCGGCACCCGCCGTCTTGCGCGCCCGGCTCGCGGCCAGGAAATACATGCCGAAGAAGAAAGCCGTGGCGACGCCGTAGAGATCCCCTTCGATCCGAGCCGGGTCCGCCCGCAGGCTCTGACCGATCAGGGCTGCGCCGCCGAGAAGGCACAGGGCAAGTCCCACGAAGGTACCCCGCGACACACGCTGCCTGAGAACGAGCCAGACCGTCAGCACGACGAAGAGGGGAGCCATGGTGGCGAAGAAGGTTGCGTTCGCCACCGTCGTCTTGAGAATCGCCAGGTGCCAGAAGAAGAGGTCGCCCGCAAAGACGATGCCGCCGAAAATGCTGGCCTTGGAAAATCGGACTTTGGGAGCATTGACGGGTGCGCGCTTCTCCTCGATTCGCATCCAGGCATAGAGTAGCGGCAGGCAGAGCGAGACGCGCCAGAAGGCGCTGGCGAAGGGACCCACATCGGCCGGCGCCCCACCCATGTCGGCGGAGGCGAAGCGCACGAAGATCGGGGAAATCCCCATGGCGACGGCGCCGAGGCATAGGGCGGCAAAAGCAGAGGCGAAGCCCGGCTCGAGCCGGGCCGTTGTGGATGAAGTGGGCATAACGTTGTGAAAATGTGTTGCGCGGAACGTCGCGTTGTCAGGGTTTCAGGCGCAGGGTAAGGCTTTTCCTCCGCCGTTCAATCCATCCTTCCTGAAATCCGTCTTCCGTCATGTCCGCCTCCGCCGCGATCAAGCTCGACGATCCTGCCCTCGAGCCCTGTCCTGTCGAAATCATCGAAGGCTCCCTCGAATCGGGGATCTTGATCCTGTGCGACCACGCCTCGAATGCGGTGCCGCCGGATCTCGGGGATTTGGGCCTGCCCGCATCCGAGTTCGAGCGCCACATCGCCTACGACATCGGCGCCGCCGCCGTCACCCGCTCCCTGGCCCGGCGCCTTGGGGCACCTGCGATCCTGACCCAGTTCTCGCGGCTCATCATCGATCCCAACCGGGGACGGGATGATCCGACCCTGGTCATGCGCCTGTCCGACGGCGCGGTGGTGCCGGGCAACGCCCGGGTGGACGAGGCCGAGGTGCAAAGGCGCATTGCCCGCTTCTACGATCCCTATGACGATGCCATTGCGGACGCGATCCACAAGGCCATGGCGGCAGGCCAGCCGCCCGTCATCGCGACCGTCCACAGCTTCACGCCGGCTTGGCGCGGCTGGCTGCGGCCCTGGCATGTGGGCATCCTGTGGGACGCGGACGACCGGTTCGCCAAGCCGCTGCTCGAAGGGTTGGAGGCCGAGGGTGGACTCGTCGTCGGCGACAACGAGCCTTATGATGGGGCGCTTGCGGGCGATACGGTCGACCGTCATGCGACGGTGCGGGGTCTGGCCAATGCGCTCATCGAGATCCGGCAGGACCTGATCGCTTCGGAGGAGGGCGCCGAGGAATGGGCCGAGCGCTTTGCCCGGCTGCTCGCGCCGCTCGCAAGCCGGCCGGAGCTTCGGGCGCCGAGGATATTCGGAACCCGCACCCGCAACCGCCTGCGCCGGCATGGAGGATAGACCAATGAAGGATATCCACGGGACAACTCAGGTCGAGCTGGAGGCAGCTGCCTTCCGCAGGCTCGTCGAGCACCTGCGGGAGCGGACCGACGTCCAGAACATCGATCTCATGAACCTGGCGGGCTTTTGCCGCAACTGCCTGTCAAACTGGCTCAAGGAGGCAGCGGACGCGCGGGGCATCGCTCTCTCCAAGGAGGACAGCCGGACCTATGTCTACGGCATGCCCTACGAGGAGTGGAAGGAGCGCCATCAGCGCGAGGCCTCTGCCTCCCAGCTGGCCGATTTTGAGAAATCGAAGCCCGGGCATTAAAACGGCTTCAACCAAATGACCATAACACTGGCGCCAATGCCATCAATCAGGGGCTTCATTCATGGATGACGCAGCTTTCAACACCGAATCCGTCGCAGCCGACCAGCTGAAGGCCTTCATCGAGCGCATCGAGCGCCTCGAGGAGGAAAAGGCTGGCATCGCGGGCGACATCAAGGACGTCTACGCCGAGGCCAAGGGCAACGGCTTCGACACCAAGGTCCTGCGCAAGATCATCTCCCTGCGCAAGCGCGACTACGCCGAGCGCCAGGAGGAGGAGGCGATCCTCGAACTCTACATGCAGGCGCTCGGGATGGCTTAGCCCTCCCGACCGTTGAAGAGCTCAAAGGCCTCGCAGATCGACCTGCGGGGCCTTTCTTGCGTCAGGAGGCTGGCTGCGCATTCACAGTGACCTGATTGGAACCTTCCGTCATGGCTCCCGTATCGTCATGGCCGGGCTTGTCCCGGCCGTCCCGATCGGAAAGGCACGGCACCTCACACGATCGGGATCACCGGCACAAGGCCGGTGATGACGGTGGAGAGGATCAGGCCCGGTCCTGTGCCGGCGATGCCGCAGTGGATGTGCCGGCGATCCTCGCCAAGTGCTTCTCATAATCCATCCGCCATGCATGGTTCCCGCTCGCTTGCGGCGATCCGGTTACCTATAAGGAAGCGACCACGAAATGCTGGAGAGATGCATGAAGCTCGCCCGGGACCAAGTGTCCGAACCTGCCGATGCGGAGGCGCGTCGGAAAGTTGCTCCTGTCATCTGCTACCCGGTCGAGACCCTGCCGCGGCCCGACCTCGCTGCCTATCGGGCGGCTCGCGAAGGCTGGCAGAAGGTTGACGAGGTGATCGTCCCGCCCCGGGACGCACGCTGCTTCGCCGTGCCCGCCGGCTGCTTCTTCCGCATCGTGAGCATCGAGGGCCCGCAGGTGGGCGACCTCAATCTCTGGTCGGCTGACGATCTCGCTGAGCGCTTCTTCTCCGGCAAGACGAGGGCTCTCAACGGCACGCATGTGTCCACCGGAGACCAGCTCTGGTCGTCCCTGCCGTATCTGAGGCCGATGGCGACGATCACCCACGACACCCTCGATTGGTACGGCTTCGACGAATTCGGCGGCTCGGTGCACGACGTGATCGGCACGCGGTGCGATCCCTACACGCACCGTCTGCTCTCGGGCCAGGACTACTATTATTGCTGCCATTCCAACCTGACCCGGGCTCTCGCGCATCGTCTGGGGCGCGCCAAGGAGGATGTCGAGCCGGCGGTGCACGACGTGCTCAACGTCTTCATGTGCACCGGCTTCACCCGAGACACGGGGCAGTACTTCATGAAGGCGAGCCCCGTCAGGCCGGGCGATTATCTCGAGTTCTTCGCCGAGATCGACCTGCTGGGCGCACTCTCCGCCTGCCCGGGCGGCGATTGCAGCGCGGAGCATTCCAGCGATGTGGCCGTCTGCCATCCCTTGTTGGTGGAGGTGTATCGGCCGAAGGCGCCGCCGCAAGGATGGACCTCGCCGGCGCGCAACCCCTACGGACGGCAGCACGGCGAGTGATTGGGCAGCGCAGTCGAGAACCCGATCGAACAAAAAGGGCTCCGCAAGGAGCCCTTTTTCTTATCGCACCACGCTCAGCGGTTTGACCGCCGGTCCCGTGAAGCGGTTCGTCGCCAGATCGCCCGCGGGCTTGCTGGAAAAACCCATATGCAGGCTGGGCTCCGCCGACATCAGGGCGCTCAGCGCCGTGGGCGGCTTCTTGGCGGCCGGGGGAGCCTTCGCCTCCGGTGCTGCCGCGGGCTTTGCTTTCGCCACCTCCCTGGGGGTCGAGCCGGTGACCGGAATGTCGACCGGGCTTGCGGCGGCCACCACGATGGGGCGCAGGTCGGGCCGGGGCGGCGGCAGCGGGTGCTGGACGGCCGCCACATCCATCGGGCCGCGCAGCTCGGGAAGGCCGGGGATCGGGTTGGTGGCCGCGAGCGAGCCCGGCCGGGCCGGCGGAAGCGGGGCATAGGCCAGAGCGACCGTTCCGCCGATGGGCTCGATCACCTCGTCAGCCGCATCGGGCCGCCGGGGCGGCATCGGGGCGAAGGCCATGCCCTTGGCGATGGACATCTGCGAGCCGTCAGCCCCTTGCGCCTCCGGCCCCTGCTGCCAGGCCAGGGCCGGACCGGAGGCTGTCTGGACAGTGCCGGGCGCCCCATTGATCCGGGTCGGCGGCAGCGGCGCGGCGGCCGGCGGCGTCAGATCCTCACGCAGGGCCGGCGCAATGGCCGCCATTACGGCGGGAGCGGGCGGCTCGGGCCGCGGCTGGATCGCCACCGGGGCTCGGCGCACCGGCTCGACGGCCTGGCCCGGCTGCAGCGCCGCATAGACCGACGCGTTGGAGTCGCTGGCGTAATAGTTCTGCGCCGGCTGCGGCTGACGGGAAGCCATGATGGCCCGGCCCGGACGCGAGGCGACGCGGATCTCCTCCGCATCCTCCTCCTCGTCGTCGCCGATTCCGAACAGGGTGGCCCAGAAGCTCTTGCGGCGCGGCTGGTTGGCGACGGCCTCCTCCGCGTCCGCGTAGGCCGTGTAGCCGGCCACCGTGCCGCCCTTGGCGAGCACCTCGGCGCGGGCCTCGTCGTAGCCCGGAAGGGGCCGGCCGTCGGAGGGGACGTGGACGGTCTTGCCGTCGGGGAAGATGCTGGCGAGCTGGGCCCGTGTCATGCGCGGCCAGGCGCGGACACTGCCCACGTCGAGATGGACGAAGGGCGTGTAGGCGTTGGGATAATAGCCGACGCCGCCGTTCTGAAGCCGCATGCCGATGGCGCGCAGGCGCGCGGTGGACACGTCCGGCAGGTAGAAGTCCATCGCCTTGCCCTGCATGTGCTGGCTGTTCTTGGCTACGGCGCTCGACCGCCGCCTGAGCATGGAATTCGTCCGGGGCGAGCGGTAGCCCGAGTTCACATGCACCGGCTCGTTCGAGCCTGACTCGCGATAGACCTCCCACACCGTATCGAACAGGCGCGGATCCATGCGGGTCGGCTCGTCGCGCCGCCAGTCGCGCAGGAACCAGTTGAGCTGCTGCAGGGCGGCAGAATCGTACTGGCCATTGCGCCGGAAAGTGACGGTGAGGCTTTCCTTGGTGTTGTTGTTGTAGAGGCTCAGCGTGCGGGTATCGCCATTGGCGACGGCATCCTGCGTGCCGCGCACCCCGCCCACCATGATGGCCAGAAAGGCCACAAGACCAATGCCGACGCGGCGCGCTAGAGCATCGGACCCAAAAGTGGAACCCACTTTTGGGAACCATCCGATGCTCATTCCTTTGGCTGGCGCATCGTTCTTCGCGGAAAACCGGATCCACTTTTCCGCGCGATGCGCCAGGCGGTCCGTACGCAATACTCTCACTGTGATACTCGTCTTTACTGGGCCGCACCCGTGGATGCAGCAATCCTTATAGTGAAAGGATCTTTGCCGAGGACGGTTACCTTCGCGTTAAGTGAGGGCAGGAAAATCGTTGAGAACGTGGAGGAATGGAGAGTTACTCGGACAGATTGAGAGCGGCGCGGACCTTGCGGTCGAGGCCGTAGAGATCCTCGAACCGCTTCACCTCGCCCTTCTCGTCGATGGCGAGCGTGAAGTAGGTCAGATGCACGGGCAGGGGATTGGTGAGGTGCACGTAGCGCTCGCCCTTGCCGATGAGCCCGCGGAGCTTTTCCTCGGTCCACTTGCCGTCCCGGCCCATGATCTCTTCCGCGAGTTCGAAGGGCTTCTCGACGCGCACGCAGCCATGGCTGAAGGCGCGCTTGCTGGCGGAGAACAGATTGCGGTTCGGCGTATCGTGCAGATAGACCGCATGCTGGTTGGGGAACATGAACTTCACGAAACCCAGCGCATTGCGCTCGCCCGGCGGCTGCTGCACGGTGATCCGGTCGCCCCTGCGGATGATCTTGTAGCCCTTGCGCGCCGCGTAATACGGATCGTTGGCGAGTGCGGGCAGGATTTCCTTCTTCATGATCGACGGCGGGATCGTCCAGGACGGATTCACCACGAGATACTTCATGGTCTCGGAGAAGATCGGCGTCTGGGACTGCTCCTTGCCAACGATCACGCGGGTCTGATGGACCACGTTGCGCCCTTCGACCACCTGCAGGCGGAACTCGGGCACGTTCACCATGATGTGCCGTTGCCCCAGATCACCCGGGAGCCAGCGCCAGCGCTCCATGTTGGCGATCAGGTCGGATTGCCTTTGCGCCACCGACGGGCCTGAGAGGGCGGCGATCGTCTGGGCATTCAGAACGCCCGTGTCCGGCAGGCCCTTTTCCTTCTGGAAGGCCGCCACAGCCGAGGCCACGCGCTCGTCGTAGACCGTCTGGTTGTCCGCGTCCTTCGTCAGGTTGAACCGGGCGCGGATCAGAGGCACGCGGGGATCCTTCATGCCCACGCGCAGGATCGGCCCTCGGGGCAGGTGGACGCTCGGCTGCGAGGGATGGTTCTCGCGCAGCTTCACCAGCCGGTCCTTCAGGGCTCTGTAGCCCGGGTGCGGCGGGTTGTAGGCCTCGAGCGCCCCGCCGGCATCTCCGGCCGACGAGACCTTGCTCAGCACCTCCTCGGCCGAGGGCAGGGCGAGCTTCGGCGTCACGAGAGGTGACAGGCGGGCAAGATCGATGCGCCCGCCGCGGGCATCGCGGGCATAGCGGATCACGGACAGGGAGAGCCTCACGTCGGCCCGGGCCCATTGCGCCGGCGTCGCATCCTTGCGCAAGCCCCGGTCGGGCAGAGAATAATCGGCCGGATCGAGGCCATCCTCGTCGGCCGCTTTCAGGCGCTCCATCGCGCCCAGTGCAGCAGGCGACCAGGCGCCGTCCCGTGCCCAGACCAGAGGGCGCTCGGCCTGCGCATAATAGGCGGATAGGGCATCCCGGTCCTTGCCGCTCACGCGCAGATCGCGCATGGCGGCGTCATCCGCGAACAGGCCTTCCACGGCCATGCGGACGAGATCCGCCTGCATCAAGGCCGTCACGGGAGCCGCGTCGGGCAGGGGAATGTCGATGGCAGGCGACGGCTTCAGATCGGTTGCCTCGATGCCGACCGGCGCCGGCTCGGGCAACGGAATGGGCTGGGAGACCACGTCCTTCTGCGACGGGGTCTGTTGAACGGCAACATCGTGGAAGGAGGGCTCAGCGGGCACGGACTGAAGCATGTCTGGCTGGATAGTGCTGGTGTCGTCCGCCAGGGCGCCGAGGGGGAGGAGTGAAACAGACCCGATAAGACCGAGCCAAAGTGCCGTCTTGCGCAAGTCACGCATGATCTTGCTCCTCGTCGCAATGAAGGGTGGAGGCTGGAAAAGTCCTCCATCGAATGGATTTCGTCAGTGTTCCCGCACACGTCCTGTTACGCTTAACGCACAAAACGGCATGCGGCTTCATCGTCTAGGCCAAGTTCTTTCAATTTTCTGTAAAGGCCCGCGCCAAAGCGTGCGTCCGCCTCCTGCATTCTCCCACAAATATCGTTTGCGGGGAGATCGTGTCGGGGCGCGAACGCTTTGAAGGATCTACGAGAACCGTTCAGGCTATGCTGGGCGAGGAGGGTAAACCGGCCCTTGACGAGGGCGGGATTGCCCCCTGGGCTGATATGGGTTGATCCGGAGAGCGCGGCGGCCAATATGTGTGCAGTACCTTCCAGACCGATCCCAATCAGGCTGTCGTCCGTGACCTCTCAGAAAGCGATCCCCTTGCATCACCCGTCCGCTGCCGGCGCCGCGCAGGCCGAACTCGGGGCGCTGCCCGAATGGAACCTGTCCCATCTCTATCCAGGCATGGACAGCGAGGCGTTCAAGCGGGATCTCGCGAAGGCCGAAGCGGAGTGCAAGGCCTTCGCCGCCGCCTATCGCGGCAAGCTCGATGAGATGGCCCGGGGCGAGAGGGCCTCCGAGCGGCTCGACGAGGCGGTGAAGCGCTACGAGGCGCTCGAAGACCTCCTCGGCCGCCTCATGTCCTATGCGGGTCTCGTCTATTCCGGCGATACCACCGACCCGGTCCGGGCGAAGTTCTACGGCGACACCCAGGAGCGCCTGACCGCCGCCTCGACGGAGCTTCTCTTCTTCGGGCTCGAACTCAACCGAATCGACGACGAGGTCCTCGACAGGGCCGTGGGCGAGGAGCCGCTCCGGCATTACAAGCCCTGGATCGAGGACCTGCGCAAGGACAAGCCGTTCCAGCTCGAGGACAAGATCGAGCAGCTCTTCCACGAGAAGTCCGTGACCGGCCGCTCGGCCTGGAACCGCCTGTTCGACGAGACCATCGCGTCCTTGCGCTTCACGGTGCGCGGCGAGGAACTGCCGATCGAGCCGACCCTGAACAAGCTGCAGGATCCGGACGAGAGCCTGCGCAAGGACGCCTCCGACGCCCTCGCCAAGACCTTCAAGGCCAATCTTCGCACCTTCACGCTCATCACCAACACGCTCGCCAAGGACAAGGAAATCTCCGACCGCTGGCGCGGCTTCGAGGACGTGGCCGATTCCCGCCATCTGGCGAACCGGGTCGAGCGCGAGGTGGTGGAGGCGATGGTCTCCGCCGTGCGGGAAGCCTATCCGCGCCTGTCGCACCGCTATTACGCCCTGAAGGCCAAGTGGTTCGGCAAGGACAAGCTCGACCATTGGGATCGCAACGCGCCCCTGCCGAGGGTCGAGCAGCGCACCATCTCGTGGAACGAGGCGAAGGACACGGTTCTCTCCGCCTATTCCGCCTTCTCGCCCCGCATGGCCGACATCGCGCAGCGCTTCTTCGACGAGGATTGGATCGATGCGCCGACCCGTCCCGGCAAAGCGCCGGGCGCCTTCGCCCATCCGACCGTGCCGTCGGCCCATCCTTACGTGCTCCTGAACTACCAGGGCAAGCCGCGGGACGTGATGACGCTGGCGCACGAGTTGGGCCACGGGGTGCACCAGGTCATGGCCGGCCCCAACGGCGCACTCATGGCGCCCACGCCCCTGACGCTTGCCGAGACGGCCTCCGTCTTCGGCGAGATGCTCACCTTCCGCCGCCTTCTCGACCAGACCACCGACCCGGTGCAGCGCAAGGCGATGCTGGCGGCGAAGGTCGAGGACATGATCAACACGGTGGTGCGCCAGATCGCGTTCTATTCCTTCGAGCGCAAGGTGCATCTGGAGCGCCGCAACGGCGAGCTCACGGCGGACAAGCTGTGCGAGCTCTGGATGTCGGTCCAGGACGAGAGCCTCGGGCCTGCGATCCGGCTGGGTCCGGGCTACGAGAGCTTCTGGACCTACATTCCTCACTTCATCCACTCGCCGTTCTACGTCTACGCCTATGCCTTCGGCGACTGCCTCGTGAACTCGCTCTACGGCGTGTACGAGCGCTCCAACGAAGGCTTCGTGGACCGCTATTTCGCGCTCCTCTCGGCCGGCGGCACCAAGCATTACTCGGAGCTTCTCGCCCCCTTCGGCCTCGATGCCAGCGATCCGTCCTTCTGGCAGATCGGCCTGTCGATGATCGAGCGCCTGATCGGCGAGCTCGAGGCAATGGAGAAGGCGTCCTGATCGCTTGCCCTGTGCGGCAGGGGTCACCTGCCGCACAGGGCAGCGACATCGATGAGTGAGAGAAAGATCACTGTGGGGGCTGGACCGGGAGGTCGACCATGGCGGTTCGTATCGGGAGTCAGGCTGCAGACAGGCTGAGCGGCACCGGCGGGGCCGATGTGATCTACGGCTACGACCCGAATGCCAGAACCCCGCCCACGATGGCGGCCACCATGCTTGTGTCCGGCCTGGATAATCCCTTGTACCTGACGGCGGCGCCGGGTAATTCCCGGCACCTCTTCATCCTTGAGAAGCGCGGGCTGGTGAAGGTCCATGACACCAGCACGGGGCAGACCCTCGGCACGTCTTTTCTCGATGTGTCGACCCAGGTCGCGACCGACGGAGAGCAGGGGCTGCTGGGGCTCGCCTTCGCGCCCGATTTTGCGACCAGCCGGACGTTCTACGTCTATCTCAGCACGACCGACGGTGATGTGGAGATCCGTGAATACAGGACCCTGGCGTCGAACCCGCTCGTCGCTGATCCTGCCACCATGCGGCTCGTCGAGCGGATCGACTACCCGTCCTCCTCCAGCAACCACCGTGGCGGTTGGATCGGGTTCGGTCCCGACGGCTATCTCTATGTAGCGACCGGTGACGGCGCGAACGGGGCGAATTCGCAAAGCCTCGGCAACCAGCTCGGCAAGATCCTCAGGCTCGATGTGAGGGCCGATGCCTTCCCGTCCGACCCTGAAAGAAACTATGCCTTGCCCGCCGACAATCCCGCCTCGATCGAGGGAATCTCGGGCAGTGCGGCAGGGACCGGGATCTATGCGGCTGGCCTGCGCAATCCCTGGCGCACGAGCTTCGACCGGGTAACGGGCGAACTGTATATCGGCGATGTCGGACAGAGCGCCTTTGAGGAGATCAATCTCGGGCGGGCCGGCGCCAATTACGGCTGGAGCGCCACCGAAGGGCCGTTCAACCCAGGAGCGTTCCCGGGCTACACCAACCCGATCCACGCCTATGGGCGCGATCTCGGTCAGGCGGTCACCGGAGGCTATGCCTATCGAGGCGCCGAGCAGGATTTCCAGGGCACGTACTTCTTCTCCGATTTCGGAAGCGGCGGAATCTGGTCGCTGCAGCGCGTCTCCGGCTCGTGGTCGTTCAAGGATCTGACGGGTCAGGTGGCCGTAGGCGGCGGCCCGATCGGCTCCGTGTCGTCGTTCGGGGAGGATGGGTCCGGAAACCTCTATATCGTCGATTACGGGGGCAAGATCTTCCGTCTCGACCTCAAGTCCGGCCTCGGCCCGAACGTCCGTGACGATACCGCCGACGTTCTCAGGGGCGGCGGCGGCAATGATCGAATCTTCGGCGGCGGCGGAAACGACTCGCTGTACGGGGGCACCGGCAACGACTATCTCCGAGGCGGACCGGGCGCCGATCTCCTGTCCGGCGGAAGCGGCTTCGATTATGCCGATTACCGCGATTCCTCGGGGCCTGTGCTCATCGACCTCGCAAGAAGGACGCAGGTGGGAAGCGATGCGGCCGGCGACCGATTCTTCAGCATTCAAGGTGCGTTGGGCAGTGCGTTCGACGACGTGCTCAAAGGCTCTCGGAGCAGCGATACGCTTCGCGGCAATGCGGGCAACGACAGCCTCTCCGGCAATGCGGGCGATGACAGGCTCTATGGCGATGCCGGCCGGGACACCCTTGTGGGAAGCTCGGGAAAAGACTGGCTGTCCGGCGGACCGGAGGGTGACGTGTTCCGCTGGCACTCCGGTGGCTCGGCCGGCACTGCCTTGAGCCGCGCGGACGTGGTGCGCGACTTCAGCCATAGTGCTCGGGATCGTCTCGATTTGGCAGGGATCGACGCCAACAGCCTGCGCGACGGCAATCAGACCTTTGCGTTCATCGGCAAGGGCAACTTCACGTCGGCCGCCCAGGTCCGTTACGAGGTTGTCGGATCCGAAGCGCGCATTTTCCTGAACACGGATTCCGATTTCGATGCTGAAGGCCTCATTCGCCTCGTCGGAATACGCAATCTGAAGTCAGGTGATTTTCTCTTGTAAGAAAGCCGAGCCTCGCCGGTAAAAGGCCGCGGAGGGCTGCCCTAGCGCTTGGCGCGGCACGCCATATCTTAAGCTCTCCAGTTCAGAGCAAGAGATTCCACGTCATGGCTGAATCCGACCGCGAAGCGAACCGCTTCTCCGCGCGCGCCGCCCGTTATGCCCGCGTGGGCGCCAACATGGGCGGGGTCGCGGCCCGCATGGCAGGATCTCGGCTATTCGGGGGCGATGCACGCGACGCGTCCAATGCCGCAGTGCTGGCCCAGGCGCTGGGCGGACTTAAAGGACCGATCATGAAGGTGGCGCAGTTGCTCGCCACCATCCCGGACCTGATCCCGCCGGAATATGCCGCCGAGCTGCAGAAGCTTCAGAGCGAGGCCCCACCCATGGGGGCGGCCTTCGTGAAACGGCGCATGCAGGCGGAGCTTGGGCCGCAATGGCAGAGCCGCTTCGGCTCCTTCGATCTCAATCCCGCGGCGGCAGCCTCCCTCGGCCAGGTTCACCGGGCGACCACGAAGGACGGCGAGAAGCTCGCCTGCAAGCTGCAATATCCGGACATGCAATCGGCCGTGGAGGCGGACCTCAAGCAGCTGGAGCTCGTCTTCGCCCTGCATCGACGTATGGATCCCGCCATCGATACCCGCGAGATCGCCAAGGAGATCGGCGAGCGGGTGCGGGAGGAGCTCGATTATGAGCGCGAGGCCAAGCACGCGGCGCTCTATGCCCAGACCCTCTCGGACGTGGAGGAGGTCCGGGTTCCGGGGGTGCGTCCGGAACTCTCGACCAAGCGGCTCCTGTCGCTCGAATGGCTGGAAGGCGAGAAGATCCTCGGGTTTACCGAGGCCCCGGTCGAGATCCGCAACCGGCTGGCGGTGGCCATGTTCAAGGCTTGGTGGCACCCCTTCAGCCATGCGGCCGTCATTCACGGCGATCCGCATCTCGGCAATTACACTGTCTTTTCCAATGATGGCGAGGCCCGGGGCATCAACCTCCTCGATTACGGCTGCATCCGCATCTTCCACCCGCGCTTCGTCGGTGGCGTGGTCGATCTCTATCGCGGTCTCCAGACCGACGACCGGGCCCGCGTCGTCCATGCCTATGAGACCTGGGGGTTCAAAAGCCTCTCGAACGAGCTGATCGACATCCTCAACATCTGGGCTCGCTTCATCTATGCGCCGCTCCTCGACGACCGGGTTCGCACGGTGGCCGACGGCGTGAAACCGGGCGAGTACGGCCGCCGTCAGGCCTTCGAGGTTCACAAAGCCTTGAAGGAGAAGGGGCCTGTCACGGTCCCGCGCGAGTTCGTGTTCATGGACCGGGCGGCCGTGGGCCTGGGCGCGGTCTTCCTCCACCTGAAGGCCGAGCTGAACTACCACCGGCTGTTCGAGAACGAGATCGAGCGCTTCTCCCTGGAGAACCTGGAGCAGAAGCAGAGGGAGGCGCTGGCAGCTTCCGGTTTACCAAATCCTGTGTAATGAGGTTGCATCTTTCCTGTTCCGGCCCTACAGGCTTACGGAGCGTTAGGGGCAGCCGATGAAGATCGCTTTCGTTCACCAGAACTTTCCAGGCCAATTCCTGCGTCTGGCCCGGACCTTCGTGGCCGAGGGGCACGAGGTCGTTGGTCTCGGGATGGTCAAGCAATGCTCCGTCCCGGGCGTGAAGTACTTTTCCTACGATGCGGTCCCGGGGCCGGAGGATGCGCCTTATCAGAACCGCTACTCCCCGGTCATCCCGCGCCTGCGCCGGGCCTATGGCGCCGCCTACAAGGCCAAGGCGCTGGCTCAGCAGGGCTTCGAGCCGGACGTGGTGGTGGTCAACACGGGCTGGGGCGAGAACCTGTTCCTGAAGGACATATGGCCCAGGGCCCGGCACGTGGCCTATTTCGAATATTATTATCACGCCAAGGGGCAGGATCTGGATTTCGATCCTGAGTTCCCGGTCACCAACGAGGAGGTGATCTGGCGCCTTCGTCTGAAAAACTCGATGCAGCTCGGCGCCCTCGACGCCGCCGATATGGCCGTGGCCCCGACCCGCTACCAGCGCGACACGTTCCCGGCCTACCTGCGCGACCGGCTCGCCATCATCCATGACGGGATCGATACCCATAAGCTCCTGCCCGATCCGAATGTTCGGCTCCAGCTCGGCGAGGGCGGGCCGCAGCTCACCCGTGAAAGGCCCGTCGTCACCTATGTGACGCGCAACATCGAGCCGATGCGCGGTGCTCATGTCGTCTTCAAGAGCCTGCCCTATCTCCTCGACATCGATCCCGAGCTGCGGGTGGTCATCATCGGCGGCAAGGGCACGAGCTATTCCGGCTCTGCGCCGAACGGGCAGACTTGGTTCGACGTGTTCAAGGCCAGGATCGAGCGCCCCGTCGATTGGTCCCGGGTCCATTTCGTCGGAAACCTGCCCTATGACCAGTTCGTGAAGGTCCTGCAGGTCTCCTCGGCCCATGTCTACATGACCTATCCCTTCGTGCTGTCCTGGTCCTCCATCGAGGCCATGGCCCTCGAATGCCGGATCGTGGCCTCGGACACCGAGCCAGTGCGCGAGGTCATTCAGGATGGGGTGAACGGGCGCCTCTTCCCCTTCTTCGACGAGAAGGCCCTGGCCGAGAGGGTGCGCGAGACATTGGCGGAAAAGGACAGATCCGCCGCCATGGCCGCGGAGGCCCGGAGAATCGCGGTCGCGAAATATGATTACGAGACTGTCTGCCTGCCTCAATGGCGCGAGTTTCTCGGGATCAAATGACCGGAAAAAGCATTCATAAAGTTTTCATTTGGAGCCATTCGAAAGATTGCGGCTCCTCACTGCTTGCGTTAAACGCAGCAATTAACAAGTGACGCTGAACAGGGCTTTGAAACATGGCCGATACAAAACACGCGCCGCATGGGGGCTACAGTCCGGATATGGACGCCCGTACCCATGAGGCGACCTATCAGGGATTTGTCCAGTTCGCCGAGATCGGCACCGCCGTCGTCATCTGCCACGTGCTGGCGCTCGCGGTCGGCGGCATCAAGCACGCCTGGCTGACGGCGATTTTCGGTGTGATCCTCTCGCTCGTGGCGGGCGGCATCGGCGCGATGGCCCCGTCCGTTGGAGTTCGGGCTCCGGCAGCCGTCGGCGTCCTCCTCCTGCTGGCGCTTATTTTCTATTGAGCCGAGCGGGCGACCTTTTGACAGAGTGAGACAAGAGCTTGATTTCAAGCCGTTGACCAGATCGCAGGGGGGCTAAAATGCGGATCGCCGTTCTCTCCGAAACCGATGGAGCGGAGACTCGCGTTTCCGCCACCCCTGAAACCGTCAAGAAATATAAAAATCTCGGTGCCGACGTGATCGTCCAGGCCGGGGCGGGTGCCAAGGCCGGCGTCCCCGATGCGGAGTTCGAGGCGGCCGGCGCTTCCGTTGCCAAGACCGCCGAGGATGCCCTGAAGGATGCCGATATCATCCTGAAGGTCCGCCGCCCTGCAGAGGGCGAGCTCAAGGGTGCCAAGCCCGGCGCGCTGGTCATCGCCATCATGGATCCCTACGGCCAGGACGCGGCCCTCAAGGCCCTGGCAGAAGCACAGGTTTCCGCCTTCGCCATGGAGCTGATGCCCCGCATCACCCGCGCGCAGGTCATGGACGTTTTGTCCTCCCAGGCCAATCTCGCCGGCTACCGGGCCGTCATCGATGCCACGGCCGAGTACGGCCGGGCGCTGCCGATGATGATGACTGCAGCCGGCACGGTGCCTGCAGCCCGCATCTTCGTCATGGGCGCCGGCGTCGCCGGTCTGCAGGCCATCGCCACCGCCCGCCGCCTCGGCGCCGTGGTGACCGCCACCGACGTGCGGCCCGCCGCCAAGGAGCAGGTGGAGAGCCTGGGCGCCAAGTTCGTCGCCGTGGAGGACGAGGAGTTCAAGCAGGCGGAGACCGCCGGCGGCTACGCCAAGGAGATGTCGGCCGAGTACCGGGCCAAGCAGGCCGAACTGGTGGCCTCGCACATCGCCAAGCAGGACATCGTCATCACCACGGCTCTCATTCCAGGCCGGCCGGCGCCGAAGCTCGTCTCCCGCGCCATGGTCGAGTCCATGAAACCCGGCTCCGTGATCGTCGATCTGGCGGTGGAGCGCGGCGGCAATTGCGAGCTGGCCCAGCCGGGCCAGGTGGTGGAGCACAACGGCGTGAAGATCGTGGGCCACCTCAACGTGCCCGGCCGTCTCGCTGCCACGGCGTCCAGCCTCTACGCGAAGAACCTCTACGCCTTCGTCGAGACGCTGGTGGACAAGGAAACCAAGGCTCTGGCCGTGAAGTGGGACGACGAGCTGGTCAAGGCCACCTGCCTGACCCGTGACGGCGCCATCGTCCACACCGCCTTCCAGCCGACCGCTTAAACCGTCCAGGGGAGGACACCATGGCAACGCTCACGCCCGAACAGGCCGTCGAACAGGCCCGAGCGGCGGCAGAAGCCGCCCGCCGCTCGGCCGACGCGGCCCAGACCATCGCCGATCAGGTGGCCGACGCCGCAGGGGCCGCCGCCGCCGCGGTCACCCATGGAGCCGTCGATCCGACGGTGTTCCGCCTCGCCATCTTCGTGCTGGCGATCTTCGTCGGCTACTACGTGGTCTGGCAGGTCACCCCGGCGCTGCATACACCGCTCATGTCGGTCACCAACGCCATCTCCTCCGTGATCGTCGTCGGCGCGGTGCTGGCGGTGGGCGTCGACGTGGCTCCCGGTCTCGGCGAAGGCCCGATCTGGGCCCGGGCGCTCGGCTTCATCGGCCTCGTCCTCGCGGCCATCAACATCTTCGGCGGCTTCCTGGTGACCCAGCGCATGCTCGCCATGTACCGCAAGAAGGGGTGAGGCGATGTCGGCCAATCTAGCCTCGATCCTCTACCTCGTCTCCGGCGTCCTGTTCATCCTGGCCCTCCGGGGCCTGTCGCATCCCACCACCTCCCGGCAGGGCAACCTCTACGGCATGGTGGGCATGGGGATCGCCATCCTCACCACCCTGTTCGTGTCGCCGCCAAGCGGCTTCGGCGGCTGGACGCTGGTGATCCTCGGTCTCGCCATCGGCGGCGGCATCGGCGCGGTAATCGCCCGGCGCGTGCCGATGACGGCCATGCCGCAGCTGGTGGCTGCCTTCCACTCCCTGGTCGGTCTCGCCGCGGTTCTGGTGGCGGCGGGTGCGCTCTATGCGCCGCAGGCCTTCGGCATCGGTTCGGTCGGCACCATCCACGGCGGCTCGCTGTTCGAGATGGCGCTCGGCGTCGCCATCGGGGCCGTCACCTTCACGGGCTCCGTGATCGCGTTCCTGAAGCTTGACGGACGCATGTCCGGCAAGCCGATCCTGCTGCCGAGCCGGCACCTCATCAATATCGGCCTCGGCCTCCTGCTGCTGGTGCTGCTCGTCGCCTTCATCCGCACCGAGAGCCATGCAGCCTTCTGGCTGATCGTGCTGGTCTCCTTCGTGCTCGGCGTGACGCTCATCATCCCGATCGGCGGCGCCGACATGCCCGTAGTGGTGTCGATGCTCAACTCCTATTCGGGCTGGGCCGCGGCGGGCATCGGCTTCACGCTGGGCAATCTCGCGCTCATCATTACGGGCGCCCTGGTCGGCTCCTCGGGCGCGATCCTGTCCTACATCATGTGCAAGGGCATGAACCGCTCCTTCATCTCGGTGATCCTCGGCGGCTTCGGCGGCGAGACGGCGGCCGCAGCGGGCGGTGCGGTCGAGACCCGGCCCGTGAAGCAGGGCTCGGCGGACGACGCGGCCTTCATCATGAAGAACGCCGCCAAGGTCATCATCGTGCCCGGCTACGGCATGGCGGTCGCCCAGGCGCAGCACGCTCTGCGCGAGATGGCCGACGAGTTGAAGGCCGAAGGCGTCGAGGTCAAGTACGCCATCCATCCGGTAGCAGGCCGCATGCCCGGCCACATGAACGTGCTGCTGGCGGAAGCCAACGTACCCTACGACGAGGTGTTCGAGCTCGAGGACATCAACGGCGAGTTCGCGCAGGCCGACGTGGCCTTCGTCATCGGCGCCAACGATGTGACGAACCCGGCCGCCAAGACCGACCCGGCCTCGCCGATCTTCGGCATGCCGATCCTCGACGTGGAGCGCGCCAAGACCGTGCTGTTCATCAAGCGCGGCATGGGCTCCGGCTATGCGGGCGTCGAGAACGAGCTGTTCTTCCGCGACAACACCATGATGCTCTTCGGCGATGCCAAGAAGGTGGTCGACGAGATCCTGAAGAATCTCTGACCGAACGATCATGTGAACGCTTCATGCCCGGCCCGTGCCGGGCATTTTGTTTTTGCCCTCGTCATCACCGGCCTTGTGCCGGTGATCCCGATGGATTGAAGCATCGCGCTCTTCCGCATCGGGATGGCCGGGACAGGCCCGGCCATGGCGGTGGAGGGAACATGACGCAGGGCAAGAAATCTGCTTTAACGCGAGCCCCTGACGCGTTCTGCCCGGACCTCACTTCATGTCCTCCATCACCCTTCGCACCGCCCTTCCTGCCGACCGGGATGCCGTCATCGAGCTCATCCACCAGCTCAACGTCTTCGAGGCCGATCTCGTCGGCGACCGCCGCCGCGACTACGGGGCCGCGGCGGAATATTACGATGAGCTGATGCAGCGCCTGTCGCGGCGCAACGGCCGCATCGTCCTGGCTCAATCGGAAGGGATCACTGTCGGCGCCATGGGTTTTTCGCTCGATCAGGATGCCGCCTACGTGGCGGACAGCTTGCGCAATCACGGCACGGTGACCGACCTGATCGTGCACGACGACTGGCGCGGACGCGGCATCGGCCAGATCCTGCTGAAAGAGGCCGAGCGCCTGACGAAGGAAGCAGGGCTCAAGCGCCTCTTCATCGGCGTCCTGGTGGCCAATCAACGGGCCGAGCGCACCTATCGTGCCTTCGGCTTCGAGCCTTACGTGTCGATCCTGTCGAAGGAGCTGTGAGGATCGGGATAGGCCTCGCGCCACGTCATGAGCATCGTCAGCTTCGGCCAGCGGGCTGGCCAATTCTTGCCCAGGACCCGTTTGCGATAGACGTCCATCTTCCCTGCGAAAGGCGGCGTCGGCCGCACGATTAGGTTCAGGAGGTCGTCGATTCCATGGGGCGCCATCACCTCGACCCTGCCGCGATTCGAGCGTGCCGCGATGGCCGTTGCAGTCTCGGCCCAGTGGGCAACGGCATCGACGGTGTCGCGATAAGGCGCATCGCCGTTGCGGAGATGCATGCGCGCCTGATTCTTCACGGACCAGGCTATGCCTGGCGCATGCTCATGGAGCCGGTTCCGAAGGTCGCTTTCCCGTTCCCTTCGGGTGTCGCTCGAATCGAAGAAGATCACGTCCACGTCGTTGAGGCGTGAGACATCGATCGCACGCCCATGCAGCACGTCCCAGATGCTGTTGCGGATGAGGCCGGCCCCGATCCAGCAATCGGGAAGCCCGAGGCTCTCCACATGCGAAAGAAGCGCATGCAGGTCCGCATGCGCTTCGAGAAGATGCCTGATATCGGCGATGGTCCGTAGGGGAGGGGAGGAAGCCATGCTGCCTTCCTCCGAAAGCCTTACGAGCGGAACAGGCCTGCGACGCCGCCCTGGAGGCGGGATGAGCCCTGGCGGGCGACGCTGTTGCTGTTGTCGAGGGCGAGGGCGCGCGAATAGCTTTCGAGGGCCTGGCTGCGGTCGCCCTTGCGCTCGAGGGCGACGCCGCGCCACGCCCAGGAATTAGCGTCCTTGTTGTCGACGTTGAGGGCCGCGTTGAAGTCCTCGATGGCCTTGTCGTACTGGTTCGTCGCCACGAAGCTCTGGCCGCGGGCCGCGTAGGGAGCTCCGACGAAGGGGTTGCGGTCAATGGTGGCGTCGAAATCGAGGATGGCCTGCTGGTGCATGCCCTGGCGCTGGTAGAGCAGGCCGCGTGAATGGAGCGCCTCGGCGGATTCGGGCAGCAGGCGGGTCGCCATGTTCAAGTCGCTGAGGGCTTCCTGATACTGGTTCTGGGCGCGGTACAGATTGGCGCGGCCGATATAGGCCGGGCCGTAATTGGGATCGGCCTGGATCGCGCGGGTGAAGTCGGCAAGCGCCTGATCGTTGCGGTTCGTCTGTCGTAGGGCGAGGGCGCGGTTGGTATAGGCCGGCGCATAATTCGGATCGAGCTGCACCGCCTTCGTGAAATCGGACATGGCGCTGCTGTAATTCCCCACCCGGGCATAGGCCGCCCCGCGGGTGTTATAGGCGCTCGGGTCGTTCGGGTTGCGCTGGATCACGTCCGACAGGGATGAGATGTTGACGGTGCTCGTGCCCTGCGTGTCCTCTTCCACCACGGCGATGCGCTGGGTGGGGCCGCCGCCGGTGGTGCTGCAGGCGGCAAGGCCGAGGGCCACGAGGGTCAGGCTCAAGGGGGCCAAATGGCGAATCGATGGGGCGAACACCTTCGTCTCCAGCTAATTTACTCACGGTACCAGGAAGCGGCACTCTGGCGGGTAATCCTTAACAGCCGTGAAACAAGGCATCAAAAAGGCGCCGATGCAAGAGGTATTGCAACTGAGTTCGGTCGCAGGCAAGGAAGCGACACCTCAGACATGCAAACAGCGCCCCGCTTGACGCGATGGGCGCTGGTTCACAACCGATAGGCGAGGCCTTTTTCAAGGCCTGCTCGAAGAGCTTAGCGGGTCGGACGGGGCTTGGAAGGCAGCAGGCCTTCGCGCTGCATGCGCTTACGGATCAGCTTGCGAGCGCGGCGAACGGCCTCAGCCTTCTCGCGGGCCTTCTTCTCAGACGGCTTCTCGTAGTGCCCGCGAAGCTTCATTTCGCGGAAGATGCCCTCACGCTGCATCTTCTTCTTGAGAGCGCGGAGCGCCTGATCGACGTTGTTATCCCGGACAAGAACCTGCACGCGAATTCCTCGTGTTTGAACCGTTTCGATTGTGACAAAAAAACAATGAGGCGCGTCATGCGCACCTCTATCTGGTCGGCGTCGATATCAGAAGAAGCCTTGCCTGTCCAGGGTTGCTTCTTAAGAAAAGCGCCGGTCCAGAGGGACAACGGCCCCGGTTTCAAAAGGTTCAGGCCCGTTCCGGGAAAATCCGGGTCACATGTCCCATCTTGCGGCCCGCGCGGGCTTCCGTCTTGCCGTAGAGATGCAGATGCGCGCCCGGCTCGGCCAGGATCTCCTCCCAGGCATCGGCATCGTGCCCGATCAGGTTCGTCATCTCGACCCGACCGAGGCGGGCAGTCTCGCCCAGAGGCCAGCCGCAGACGGCTCTCACATGCTGCTCGAACTGCGAGGTCGCGGCGCCGCCCAGCGTCCAATGGCCGGAATTGTGCACCCGGGGGGCGATCTCGTTCACCACAAGGCGCTCGGAACCGTCCTCGGTGACGAGAAACAGCTCGACCGCGAGCACGCCTACGTAATCCAGGGCTTCGGCCATGGAACGGGCGATCCGGAAAGCCTGCTCCTCAGTCTGAGGGGACACGCCGGCCGGAACCCGGGTGGTGTCCAGAATGTGGTTGCGGTGCTCGTTGGCGCACAGATCGTAGGCCGCGAACGCGCCCGATGCCGTGCGGGCGGCCACCACGGAGACCTCCCGCTCGAAGGGTACGAAGCCCTCGAAGATGGAGGCCGCGCGCCCGATCTCCTCCCAGGCCGCGACGGGATCGGTCTCAGGACCGATCTTCACCTGCCCCTTGCCGTCATAGCCGAAGCGGCGGGTCTTGAGCACGGCGGGCCGGCCGATGCGCTCGACAGCCTCGGCCAGCTCGGCCTCGCTGGAGACGGGCGCGAAGGGCGCGACCGCAATGCCGAGGCCCGCAATGAAGCTCTTCTCGAGAAAGCGATCCTGCGACACGGCCAGGGCCTGCGCATTGGGGGCAAGAAGCGCATGAGCGCTCAAGATCGCGGCCGTTTCGCTCGGCACGTTCTCGAATTCATAGGTCACCGCATCCACGGCCTTGGCGAACCGGACCAGGTTCGCCTCGTCCTCGTAGGCCGCGATGGTGTATTCGGTCGCCACCTCGAACGCCGGGCTGTTTTCCTCCGGGGCGTAGATATGCGTCTTCAGGCCCAGCTGTGCCGCCGCCATGGCGATCATGCGGCCAAGCTGGCCGCCGCCGAGGATGCCGAGGGTGCAGCCGGGACGGATCATCGGATTCCTTAGCTCTCGTTGGAGGGGCGCTCGGCCACGCCTTCGCTCTGGCGCTTCCGCCAGGCATCGAGACGCTCGGCCAGATCCGGATCGTGCAGGGCCAGCACGGCGGCCGCGAGAAGAGCCGCATTCACGGCGCCCGCGCGGCCGATGGCGAGTGTTCCCACCGGGATGCCGGCGGGCATCTGGACGATGGAGAGCAGGCTGTCCTGGCCCGACAGAGCCTTGGATTCCACGGGAACGCCGAAGACGGGCAGGGGGGTCATGGCGGCCGCCATGCCGGGCAGGTGGGCGGCTCCACCAGCGCCCGCGATGATGACCTGAAAGCCCTCCGCCTTGGCGCCCTTGGCGAAGGCATAGAGCCGATCCGGGGTGCGATGGGCCGAGACGATGCGGGCATCATAGGCGATCCCGAGCGCATCGAGGGTCTCGGCGGCATTGCGCATGGTGGCCCAGTCGGACTGGCTGCCCATGATGATGGCAATGGGAGGATGCGCCATGGCGTGGCTCCGGCTTCAAGGCCTCAAGTCTTCAGCGGGAATAGCGAAGCCGTCCCGGGCAGGCAAGGCCGTTCCCGAGAAGGTGTTGGATTCTCACGCGATAATGTCGGGGGTGAGCTGATCCTCGAGCCGGATGATCTGGTCCTTCAGGGCGAGCTTGCGTTTCTTTAGGCGCTGGACCTGCAGCTGGTCCCCGGCAACCATGCTCTCAAGGGCGTCGATGGCCATGTCGAGATCGCGGTGTTCCTGCTTGAGACGGGCCAATTCCGCTTCCAGTTCAGCCAATTCGGTCATTGAAAATACCTAAGATGCCCAGGCCGCCTTACCGCTGGGCCAAGAGGGGCGGAAGTATGCTCTCGGGCCCTGTGGAGAGCAAGATAGCCGGAGCATCTTCTACTCTCGATTCTTCAAATTTCGCCTTCGACTCGCCACACTCTGTCTGCCACAATCGGCCTGTCAGTAGATCGAATAGGAGGAACTGACATGCCGCTGCAGAATCACCTGACGGAACTGGAACGCAAGCATCGCGCCCTCGAACGCGAAATCCAGGATACGCTCAACAGACCGTCGGCAGATGACATGAGGCTGGCAGAACTCAAGCGAAGGAAGCTTCAACTCAAGGATGAGATCGCAAGACTGAGAAGCTCCGAATCGGCGGTGCACTAGCCGCGCGGTTCCTCGAAATCCCCCACCTGAAGAAGCCGTCGCTTCATCCGAGAAGCGGCGGCTTTTTCATGTGTACGCTCAGAAAAGCGCACCGGCGCCGTCATAGATGAGCTTGATGCCGACAAGGACCAGCAGAACATAGACGGCCGTATAGAAACTCTGGCCCGAGACCCGCCGCACGAGCAGGACGCCGGCCCAGGTGGAGGCGATCGCCACCGGGAACAGAGCGCCCGCCGTGGCCATGTTTTCGAGGGTCATCTGGCCGAGCGCCAGATAGGGCGGCACCTTGATCCAGTTGATGAGCGCGAAGAGCACGGCTCCCGTGCCGACGAAGATGTCGCGCGGCAGGCGCTGGGGCATGACGTAGATCTGGAAAGGCGGCCCGCCCGCGTGGGCGACCATGCTGGTGAAGCCGGTCACCCAGCCCCAGAAGATGCCGCGCGGCAGGTCGGCCGGGGCAGGTTTCGGCTGCCGCCCGCCCCGCTCCACCACCAGGCGGCGAAGGGCGAAGGCCACCGATATGATCCCGACCGCCAGCTTGACCGCCGCGTCGGACACCTGGGCCGCCAGAAGATAGCCCGTCACGATGCCCGAGACAGCTCCGATCAGAAGGATGACCACGTTGCGCCGATCCCATGCATGCCGGTAGGCCCAGACCGACACCACGTCCTGGACGATGAGGATGGGCAGGGTGATGGCGGCGGCCTGCACGGGCGAGACCACCAGGGCCATCATGGGCAGCGAGAGCATGCCGAGCCCGGAGAAGCCGCCCTTGGCGAGTCCCAGCAGGATGACGGCCGGAATGGCGACGGCGTAGAAGAGAGGATCGGTAATCACGAAAGCACTCGCCGAAAGTCGACTCGCCGAAAGTCGCCCCTGACCACGGCTTGATGGCCTGCTACCACAGCAGGCGCTTGAAGTCTCATGCAGAGAACGCAACGGGGAGCGCCATGCCATCCGCCCAAAGCCGCTACCATGAGGTCTATGCCGGCTGGAAATCCGATCCGGTTGGGTTTTGGGAAAAGGCTGCCAGGGAGATCGACTGGATCAAGCCGGCCGAGACGGTGTTCGACAGCCAAGCCGGCATCTACGGCCGCTGGTTCGTCGGGGCACAGTGCAATACCTGCTACAACGCCGTCGACCGGCACGTCGCCGCTCGCGGCGATCAGGCGGCGATCATCTACGACAGCCCCGTCACCAACACCAAGCGCAGCATCACCTATGCCGAGCTGCAGGACGAGGTGGCGACGCTCGCCGCCGTGCTGCAGGACATGGGCGTCACGAAGGGCGACCGCGTCGTCATCTACATGCCGATGATCCCGGAGACGAGCTTCGCGATGCTGGCCTGCGCCCGCATCGGCGCGATTCACTCGGTGGTCTTCGGCGGCTTTGCCGCGAAGGAACTCGCGACCCGCATCGACGACGCCAAGCCGAAGATCGTCCTCTCCGCCTCCTGCGGCATCGAGGGGAGCCGCGTCATCCCCTACAAGCCGCTCCTGGACGAGGCGATCGCCCTGTCCAAGGCCAAGCCCGAAGCCTGTCTCCTGTTCCAGCGGCCGCAGCTCGCCTGCGCCCTTGCCGAGGGGCGTGACCGGGACTGGGCCAGCGCCGTCGCCACGGCGCGAGCCGAGGGCCGCAAAGCGGACTGCGTCCCGGTGGCGGCGACCGATCCGCTCTACGTCCTCTATACATCGGGCACAACCGGCATTCCGAAGGGTGTGGTGCGCGACAACGGCGGCCACATGGTCGCGCTCAAGTGGTCCATGGAGCATTTCTTCGGCGTGAAGCCGGGCGAGGTGTTCTGGGCCGCCTCCGACGTGGGCTGGGTGGTCGGCCATTCCTACATCGTCTACGGGCCGCTGCTTCACGGCTGCACGGCCATTCTCTACGAGGGCAAGCCGGTGGGCACGCCCGATGCGGGCGCCTATTGGCGAGTGATTGCCGACCATGGGGTCGTGACCCTCTTCACCGCGCCCACGGCCTTTCGCGCCATCAAGAAGGAGGATCCGAAGGCGGAGCTCCTGAAGACATACGATCTCTCCTCGTTCCGCGCCCTGTTCCTGGCCGGCGAGCGTGCCGATCCCGACACGGTGAAATGGGCCGAGGACATCCTGCGGGTGCCCGTCATCGATCATTGGTGGCAGACGGAGACCGGCTGGCCCGTGGCCGGCAACCCCCTCGGACTGGGCGCGCTTCCGGTCAAGCACGGCTCTCCGACGGTGCCGATGCCGGGCTATACCCTCGAGGTCTTGGACGAGGGGGGCAAGTCTGTCGCTCCCAACACCATGGGGGCCATCGTCATCAAGCTGCCGCTGCCGCCCGGCGCCCTGCCGACCCTGTGGCAAGCGGATGAACGCTTCCGGGAATCCTATCTCTCGGTCTATCCCGGCTATTACAACACCTCGGATGCGGGATACCTGGACGAAGACGGCTACATCTGGGTCATGGGCCGCACGGACGACATCATCAATGTGGCAGGCCATCGCCTCTCGACGGGCGGCATGGAGGAGGTCCTGGCCTCCCATCCGGCGGTGGCGGAATGCGCGGTGATCGGCGTGAAGGACGCGCTCAAGGGCGAGGTGCCCTGCGGCTTCGTGGTGCTCAAATCCGGCGTCGACCGGCCGCCGGAGGAGATCGAGGCGGATCTGGTGGCGCTGGTGCGCGAGAAGATCGGTCCCGTGGCCGCCTTCAAGCTCGCGATCACCGTCGCCCGCCTGCCCAAGACCCGTTCGGGCAAGATCCTGCGCGGCACCATGAAGAAGATCGCCGATGGCGATCCATGGTCGACGCCCGCGACCATCGACGATCCCATGATCCTGACCGAGATCGGGGAGGTGCTGCGGGCGAGGGGGCTTTCCGGTTGAGAGGGTTCGCGGATGTCAAAGCCGCCCGAGGATGAGCACGCGCGCTTCGAGGCCCTGTTGAGCCATGCTCTCGGAGACGATGACAAGGCTCTGGCCCATCGCGCCGCCAAGACTCTGCGCAGCACGGCGCGGCACGAGACCGTGGGGGCGAAGGCAAGCTTCGAGCGTAACCGCGAAAGACCGCCAAAGCCGCCCCGGCGGCAGCCCAAGCGTCAAGGATAAGAGCCGGAAAAGAAAGGCCCGGATCGCTCCGGGCCTTTGTGCGTGAGCCTTATTCCTCGTCCTCGTCGTCGCGCTTGAGCTGCTTGAGCTTGGCGAAGACCGAGTTGACGTCGATGTTCTCTTCCTGGACCGGCTTCGGGCGGCTCATGTCGGCGAAGGGGTCGACCCGCTCGGGGGCCGTTGAGATTTCCGCCGGTATCAGGGTGCCGCCGTGCTCCTGGGCCTCCACCTGCGGACGGTCCTTGGCGGCGCGCTGCACCTCGAAGTCGAGATCGATCTGCGAGCACAGGCCCAGCGTCACCGGGTCCATCGGCGTGAGGCTCGCCGAGTTCCAGTGGGTACGGTCGCGGACCTGCTGAATCGTGGTCTTGGTGGTGCCCACGAGGCGCATGATCTGCGCATCCTTGAGCTCCGGATGGTTGCGCACGAGCCAGAGGATCGCGTTCGGACGGTCGTGACGGCGGGAGACCGGGGTGTAGCGCGGTCCCTTCTTGACCCGCTTCTGCTCCGGCAGCTTCACCCGCGACTCGGCGAGCCGAAGGCGGTGGCTCGGGTTCTCTTGAGCCTTCTCGATCTCTTCACGGGTCAATTGACCCATGGTGATGGGATCCGAGCCCTTGATGCCGGCCGCGACTTCGCCATCGGCAATGCCCTTCACCTCGAGCGGGTGGAGCTTGCAGAAATCGGCGATCTGGTCGAACGACAGCGATGTATTCTCGACGAGCCAAACGGCTGTCGCCTTTGGCATCAGCGGTCCCTGAGACATGGATGTGAACCTCCTTCAGGCCGGGCGCCGGATGTTTCGGCGCCGCACGGCAAAACTCTCTCGCGCTCCGAACCGGTCCGGACCGGAGCATCTCGTCTCACGATGTGAGGGAAACGAGATGATTATAGGGATCGTGCCGGGATGTTGCAAATTTTAAAGGCAGGGGCAGCCCACTCGAGGAAATTCTTAGAAGAGCGGCAGCACCCGGACCTCGCCCGTCCTGAGCGGCGGCAACGGAAGCGGACCGGTTGAGAGGTCCAGGCCGACCGTGATGCCCCCGCCGCCATCCTGTACCCCTGCGACCATCAGGGAGCCCCCCTTCGCATAAGGGAGCACAATGACCTGGGGTGCCGATTTCAGCTGAACGGTCGTCGAGAAACCCCCGCTGGACACGGAAATCACATCGTTGTCCTGTGCGACATTGTCCCATACGACGATCCGGCCAAGGTTGTGGCGGCCCGCCAGAGCATCAGCGACGAGCTTCCGGCCCTCGGTTTCAGGAACAGGAATGGCTTTGGCGGCTTCTTCCTGGGCTGCCGGCGTGGAAAGGTCGACAGGCAGAAGATGCAGGGTGAGCCCCGATAGGCCTGCCTCGAGCCGGGCGGCCGTTTCAGCAGGAATTTCCGGCTGGGATCCCCCGGACGACGGGTTCTGATTCATCAAGGGAAGACCATAGGCTCCGCCGAGAAGAGCGGCTGCCGCCAGGAGCGTGAGCCACAGGCCGGGACGTGCCGTTGCCGGCTGCGCTTCCGGGGCCGGCAACGGCTCGGGAACAGGCTCTGTCTCGTCCCTCATGGGCGGGAACCTGATCGGGCGGGAAGGGCCGCTGCGAGCAATCGCTGGGCCCGTTCCTTCTCGGAAGGCGCCATCGCGCTTTCCAGGGCTGTGAGCTTCATCCGTGCCGAACCGACGCCATGGTGATTGGCGAGGCCGTAGAAAACGTAGGCCTGAACCGGATCCCGCGGCAATCCTTTGCCTTCCTCATACAGCTGCCCGAGCAGTTCCTGCGCCGGGCCGTCGTTCTTCAACGCCGCCTGACGCAGAAGGGATGCGCCGCGAACCGGATCGGGAGTCGTGCCCTCCTCGCCGAAGGCCAGGAACTTGCCCATGATTCGAAGAGCTTCAGGATTGTTCTCATCGACCGCGCGCTGCAGCCACATGAGCGCTTCCTTGAGATCCTTCTGGACGCCGTTCCCGCCGCGATACATGCCGTGCAGATTGCGCATGGCCGTGACCTCGCCGAGGGCTGCGGCTTCGCGATAGAATTGGTTCGCCTTGGCGTCGTCTCTCGTAAGGCCGCCGCGGCCCGTCCTGTAGAACACGCCCATCCAGTTCAACGAACGCGGGTGGCCGCTTGCCGCGAGTTTCTCGAAGATCGCTCTCGCCTTCTCGTCGTTGCGAAAGCCCAGATCTCCTTGGGCGTAGGTCACGGCCAGAAAATACCCCGCCGTCTGAGAGCCTGCCTGATAGGCGGTTTCGCGGAGAGCAACGGCCCGCATCTTGTCGACTGGGACACCGATCCCCTGCGTGTATTGGCTGCTCAGATAGTACATGGCCTCGGGATGCCCCAGATCCGCAGCCTTCTGGTATTCGCCCGCTGAGGCTGCAGACCCTTTTCCATCCTTGCGGACGAGGGCCACGCCGCGCAGGAAAGGCACGTTGGGATCCTGCGGATCACGGGTCTCGAGTTGCGACAGCGCCGCATCGAACTGCCGAGCGACGATGAGGTCTGCGATCTTCTCCAGAGCCGGTCGATCTTCCGCAGGCGAGAGATGAAGAAACGCCTTCAGGGCGCGGTTCCCGTCATCGATGGGGTGCGGCTCCCGCTTGGGAGCGGGCGCGACATTTGCAACTGCCGGCCGGGAGGCGGGCGTCTGCGGGGCCGTTGCGGGGCCAGGGGAGGACGATGAGTTCGAAGGCCCGGAGTTTGGCATGAATGAGCGCCAGTCCGGAAGCGCGGGCGGACTCAGGAAGAGCAATGTGACGCCGCCGAAGAAGGCAAAATCCAGGAAGCCGCGGAACGAATTGTCCGTTCGGTACAACCTGAGGAATAAGGTGCGAAAGCCTTCTTTGCTCATGATCGCAATTGTCGCTCCTGCGAGTCTCAAGCCGAGGCTGATGCCGAGTCTTTGGTTTGGTCAGATGCCTCGGGCGGATCGTAGACCACCTTGACCCGGTCCTTGTCCTTGATCAGGCGGATGAAGCGGGCGCCGGCGCCGCGTGCATCCAGCAAGCCATCGGTGATCTGGTGCTCGACCGCGCGTGCCACGTCCCGGACGCCTCCGTCCACCCGGTCGCCGAGCGCTTCGACGGCATCCACCAGAACCGCGACATCGATACCGCCCTCGGCGATCTTCAGATCGTACTGCGCGGCCAGACGCTCGATTTCGAGGGCGACCACGCGGGCGAGATCGAGGCCGCGCAGCGGATTGAAGATGAACACGTCGTCGATGCGCGAGAGAACCTCGGGGGCGAACTGCGCATCCTGCATGGTCGATTTGACCTGTTGGGTGAGTTCGGCCCGGTCACCCTTGTGATTTTGCGCGATCTCGCTGATGCGGCGCCCGGCTGCGTTGGTGGTGAGGATGAAAATGGCCTGCGACGTGGGAATGCGGGCTCCATCGCTGGCTTCCGTGACGAAGCCGTCGTTCCAGGCCGCGAGAAAGCGCTTGTGAACTTCCGGATGCGCTTTCTCGAATTCATCGAGCAAGACGATGCCGTTTGGCATGTCGCGCAGGGCTGCCGTGAGAGCGCCGTAGCTTTGCGACCCCACATACCCTTTGGGCGAGCCGAAGAGGCCTGACGCCGAGAATGCCTGGCCATATTGGCTCATGTCGAAGAAGTGCAGGTGGTTCTTGTCTTCGAACAACTCCTCGGCCAAGACCTTGGCGAGGTGGGTCTTGCCTGTGCCCGGTGCTCCGGCGAAGCAGAAGACCGCAATGGGGCGGTTGCGCCCCTGTGCGGCGAAACGGCGGCGCAACTGAATGGCGATCTGATCGACCGTTTCGTCCTGGCCGACGACCCGGGCTTTCACACGACGCGCCAGGTCTTCCGCGTCGATCGTCGTGAGCTTCTTCGCGCGGGCTTCGAAGGCGCGCTCGAGCGCACCCTTATCGGAGAGACGGCTGAGAACATCCATGATGACCCTCGGAAGATACTGCCCACGATAGAGAAACTGCCCAAGCGCCAGAACGCACGCTCCGAGGACAACGACCTTTGCGAGCAAAGGAGCCGTCTGGTGAAGCGTGACGATGAAGAGAACCGTGCCCAAGCGAATGAACCATGGGGACCACACCGTCGTCTTCCCTCGCGCGTACAGCCCATCGGGCACAACCTTCGGATAAACCCGTGTCCAATGTTAGGTTTCCTGAACAACCAGCACAATCTTTCCTATGTGCTCGCCCCTGTCCATGCGGGCATGGGCCTTGACCACGTCTTCGAAGGCGAAGCGTGAGTCCATCACCGGCCGGCACCGGCCTTGCGCCAGGAGCGGCCAGACCTTGCCTTCGAGAGCATTGGCAATCTCGGCCTTTTCCGCCGGCGAGCGCGGGCGCAGGGTCGACCCCGTATGGGTGAGCCGCTTGACCATCAGGCGGCGGAAGTCGACCTCGGCTTTGGGGCCCTGGAGGAAGGCGATCTGCACGATCCGGCCGTCCTGGGCCGCGGCCTCGTAGTTGCGGGGGATGTAGTCGCCGCCGACCATGTCGAGGATCACGTCCGCGCCCCGGCCGCCGGTGGCCTCCTTGACGGCCGTCACGAAGTCCTGACTCCGGTAATTGACCGCCACGTCGGCGCCGAGCCGCAGGCAGGCGTCGCATTTCTCGGGCGATCCGGCCGTGGCGATCACCATGGCGCCGAAGGCCTTGGCGAGCTGGATCGCCGTCGTGCCGATGCCGGAGGTGCCGCCGTGCACGAGGAGCGTCTCGCTGGGTTGCAGGCGCCCCCGGTCGAACACGTTGGTCCAGACGGTGAAGTAGGTTTCCGGGATGGCGCCGGCCTCCTCGAAGGACAGGCCGGCCGGGATGGGAAGAGCGTTGCTCTCATGGACGACCGCATAATCCGCATAGCCTCCGCCCGGCACGAGCGCCATGACCGGGGTGCCGGCGGCAAACCGCGCGGCGTTCGGGCCGGTGGCCGCCACCTCGCCCGCGACCTCGAGCCCGAGAATGTCCGGCGCGCCGGGAGGAGGGGGGTAGCCGCCCTGCCGCTGGATCACGTCGGGGCGGTTCACCCCCGCCACTTTCACCCTGATCAGGATTTCGCCGTCCTTCGGTGTGGGAACGGGGCGCTGGACCACCCTGAGAACGTCCGGCCCGCCGCTTCCTTCGGCAATGACGGCGCGCATCATGTCCGGGATCTGCCCCATTTTTCCCTCCTTTGGTCGACAAGTTCCCGGGATATAGGCTCCGTTGGCAGGGAATACATGCCGGAATACCGTTGACGACAACCGTTGAAGAGGAGAATGCCATGGCCCTCGATCCCTTCGCCGATGAACCGCGCCCGATCATGAGCGGGCACGAGATCGGCCAGGATCTCTCGATGCTGTCCATCGACGAGCTCGATGAACGCGTCGAGATGCTGGAACGGGAGATCGCCCGCCTCAAGGAGGCGAGGGCCCGAAAGGAAAACTCCCGCGCGGCCGCGAGCGCCTTCTTCAAGCTGGGCCAGGGATGAGGCCTGTGTAACGGGGAAACGTCCTTAACGGCCTGTTAACCATTCTCGGGTAGCCATGAGGGCGTCCGGGCTTCTCCCTGGATGCCGAGTGGCTTTTAAGCCCACTCTGTTCGACGCTTCCCTGTTAGACTTGAAGAGCCGCCTCGAGCGGCTCGATTTTTATGGGTTGCGCCTTAACCTTAAGAAGAGGTTACCGAGGCAAGTCCTTACGGACCGTCCTATACTCATCTCAACAGGTCAAAACCTCCGGCGTCTCAGGCGGAGGACAGGTTTTTGGGAGATGTGCGTGAACGAACCCGACGTGATCCAGCTCGACGTCGATCCTGTCCGGTTCGGGCAGAGCTTTGTGGGTTCCGAGGCCTTCAAGGCCCTCTTCCAGGAGGGCATGGAGCTCATTGAGGAGACCGCCGCCTATCTGGATGGTCCGGGCCGTGAGGAATCCCGCGGCCTGCCGCGCCAGGAAAGCCTCGTCTATGCCAGCGAGAGCATGCGGCTCACCACCCGCCTGATGCAGATCGCTTCCTGGCTGCTGCTGCAGCGGGCCGTGGCGGAAGGGGAGATCTCCTCCGATCAGGCGCAGCTGGAGAAGAACCGCGTCCGGCTGAATTCTCATGACACCCCCACGACCGTCGTCGAATACGAGGCGCTGCCCGCCCGTCTTCGGGAACTGATGGGCCTCGCGACCCGGCTCCACGCCCGCATCCTCCATCTCGAGCGGCTCATCTCGGAGGCGGGATCGGCCCCACTGCCCTCGACGCCCAATCCGGTCGCCACCCAGCTCGGGATGCTGCAGCGGGCTTTCGGAGCGACGGAATAGGCAAAGAAAAAGCCCCGCCGAAGCGGGGCTTTTCGCATTCTGGTCTGAAGTTACCGACGCGAGGGGCCGGATTACTTCTTGGCGCCCAGGCCCAGGCCGCCGAACTTCGAGTTGAAGCGCGACACGCGGCCGCCGCGGTCGAGCAGCTGCTGGGTACCGCCGGTCCAGGCCGGGTGGGTGTTCGGGTCGATGTCGAGGTTGAGGGTGTCGCCCTCTTTGCCGTAGGTCGAGCGGGTCGTGTACTCGGTGCCGTTGGTCATGACCACTTTGATGAAGTGGTAGTCGGGATGATCGGTTTCTTTGCGCGCCATTGCCATAGTCCTTCTTGCGGCCAGCCAATCTGGTCAGCCCGCAATGTTGAGATCGAGCCTGAATTGATGAATGCGCGCCTATACCTCACTTAAGACCTTGAAACAAGCCGGGGCAAAGGTGCTAAACCGCCCGGTGTCGCAATTCCGCAAAACGTAAGATTCCATGGCCGACGATTTTCAAGGGCAGAACCGCCCCAAGGCTGCGCTCAGCGCCCTGAAGCCGCTGATCCCCTATGGCCTGGCTTACAAGGGACGGATCGCGGCGGCGCTGGCTGCCCTCGCCATGGCGTCGGCGGCCACGCTCGTGGTGCCGATCGCGGTGCGCCGGGTCATCGATTTCGGCTTCTCCGACCAGGGCCGGGCCTATATCAGCGCCTATTTCGCCCTCCTGATCGTGGTGGTGGGCGTGCTCGCCCTAGCGAGCGCCCTTCGCTACTACCTCGTGATCACGCTCGGCGAGCGCGTGGTGGCGGATCTGCGCTCCGCCGTGTTCCGGCACCTGACTTCCCTCGATCCGGCCTTCTTCGACCAAACCAAGAGCGGCGAAATCGTTTCCAGGCTCACGGCCGACACCACCCAGGTCAAGGCGGCCTTCGGGGTCAGCATCTCGATCGCCCTGCGCAATCTCTTCCTCTTCCTGGGCGCGACCGTTCTCATGATCATCACGAGCCCGAAGCTGTCGGCGCTCGTGCTTCTCGCCATTCCGGTCATCGTCCTGCCCCTGGTCTTCTCCGGCCGCGCCGTGCGCCGGCGCTCGCGGGCGGCGCAGGATCGGCTGGCGGATGCCTCGGCCTATGCGGCGGAGGCGGTCGGCGCGGTGCGGACCATGCAGGCTTTCGGCATGGAAAGCGTCACCGCCGCCCGCTTCGCCGCCGCTGCGGAAGAAGCCTTCGATGCGGCAAGGCTCTCCACCACCATGCGGGCCTTCCTGACGGGCGCTGGCATCTTCCTGGTCTCGGCGAGCGTTGTCGGGGTGCTCTGGTACGGCGCACAGGATGTGCTGGCCGGGCAGATGACCGGCGGACGCCTGTCGCAATTCGTGCTCTACGCGGTCTTTGCCGCCAGTTCCCTGGGCCAGCTCTCGGAGGTCTACGGCGAACTCGCCCAGGCCGCCGGCGCGGCGGAGCGCTTGGGCGAAATCCTTGCGGCCAAGCCGGCCGTGGAACGGCCCCGGAACCCGAAGCCCTTGCCGGAGCCGCCGCTCGGCACGGTGGTGTTCGAGGATGTGCATTTTGCCTATCCGACCCGCGCCGACCAGCGCGCGGTCCACGGCTTGAGCTTCGCGGTGAGATCCGGCGAGCGGGTCGCCATCGTCGGCCCGTCGGGGGCCGGCAAGAGCACGATCCTGCAACTGCTGCTGCGCTTCTACGATCCGCAGAGCGGGACGATCCGGGTCGACGGGGTTGCGATCCAGGAGGCCGACCCATTTGCTCTGCGCGCCCGCATGGCCCTCGTGCCGCAGGAGCCGACGATCTTTGCGGCGTCCGTCCTCGACAACATCCGCTACGGCCGCTCGGAGGCGACCGAAGAGGAGGTGCGTCGTGCTGCCGAACTCGCCTCCGCCGACGGCTTCATCCAGGCTCTGCCGGAGGGCTATGGGACGATGATCGGCGAGCGCGGCGTGACCCTGTCGGGCGGCCAGCGCCAGCGCCTGGCCATCGCTCGCGCCATCCTGAAAGACGCTCCGATCCTGCTCCTCGACGAGGCGACCTCGGCCCTGGACGCGGAGAGCGAGCGCAAGGTCCAGGCTGCCCTCGACCGGCTGATGGAAGGCCGCACGACCCTGGTCATCGCCCACCGGCTGGCTACCGTGCGCTCCGCCGACCGCATCCTGGTCATGGACCAGGGCGTGATCGTGGAGGAGGGCACCCACGAGACGCTCCTCGCCCATGGCGGCCTTTATGCCCGCCTGGCCCGGCTCCAGTTCACGAGCGCGCAGGAGCAGCACGAGGCGGCCGAGTAGGAAACTGCCTCAAAAAGATGCATGTCGGCGGGCTGACTTCCCCTGTGCGCCTCCCATCTGATCTCAGGGAGTCGCGTCGGATCGAAGACAGCTTTTGGGACTGGCCGGGAGCTCAGCCATGGGCGTCAGCAGGAGACACCCTCAGGACTCGACCCGCATCAACATCCTTGAGCCGTGGGATCTCCAGTACTGGTCCGACCGCTGGAACGTCCCACGCCGGCAGGTGGTGGATGCCATCCGTCGCGTCGGCGATCATGTACAGGACGTCGCGCAGGCTCTGGGGAAGAGGTGAATGGAAAGCCATGCCGCTTGCCGCTCAGCCGGCTGTGGCGTGACAACGCGGGCGTGATAAACAGGGCCATGCCCGACCTGTATCCACCCCTGGAGCCTTACGATTCCGGCATGCTCGACGTGGGAGACGGGCATCGCGTCTATTGGGAGACCTGCGGCAATCCGGTCGGAAAGCCTGCCCTCGTTCTCCATGGCGGTCCCGGTTCCGGCTGCAGCATGAATGCGCGGCGCACCTTCGATCCGAAGACCTACCGCATCGTGCTGTTCGATCAGCGCGGCAGCGGGCGGAGCGTGCCGCATGCCAGCGCACCGACCATCGATCTCTCCACCAACACGACGGCCCATCTCCTGGCCGATATCGAGCGCCTGCGGCGGCACCTCGGGATCGAGCGCTGGCTGGTGCTCGGCGGGTCCTGGGGTTCGACCCTGGCGCTGGCCTATGCCGAGCGGCACCCTGAACGGGTGACCGAGATGGTGCTGTTCAGCATCGCCACCACCACGGCATGGGAGATCGAGTGGATCACCCGCGGGGTCGGCGCCTTCTTTCCCGAAGCGTGGGGCCGGCTTCAGGCTGGCGTCCCGGAGGCGGACCGGGAGGGGAGCCTCGTCGAGGCCTATCACCGCCTCCTCATGCATCCGGATCCTGCCGTTCACGGGAAAGCGGCCAGGGACTGGTGCGACTGGGAAATGGCCATCGTGGCGGTCCATCCCGGCCACAAGCCCCATCCCCGTTACGAGGATCCGGTCTTCCGCCTAGGCTTTGCGCGGCTCGTCACCCATTACTGGCGCCATCGAGCCTGGCTCGAGGAGGGCGCCCTGGTGCGTGATGCGCAACGCCTCGCTGGCATCCCCGGCATCCTGATCCATGGGCGCCTCGACATCGGCGGTCCGCTCGTCACTCCCTGGACTCTTCAGCGGCATTGGCCGGGCAGCGAACTCATCGTCGTCGGCGAGGCCGGGCACGATGCGCGCGATCCGGGCATGACGGAAACCATTGTCGCCGCAACCGATCGCTTCGCGTGACCTAGCGCTCCGTCAGCTTCAGCTCGATGCGCCGGTTGCGGGCAAAGGCCTCTTCCGTCGTGCCGTTGTCGAGCGGCTGGAACTCGCCGAAGCCGGCGGCGACGAGATGCTGGGGCTGGACGCCGCGAGTCACGAGAGCCTGCACCACCGCGATGGCGCGGGCGGAGGAGAGCGCCCAGTTCGACGGGAATTGCGGCGTATTGATGGGGCGCTGGTCGGTGTGGCCGTCCACCCGAATCACCCAGGGAATATCGGGAGGAACCTGGCGTTCGAGCTCGGTCAGGGCGCTGGCGATGCGGTCGATCTCGCCGGAAGCCTCCGGTCGCAGGAAGGCCTGACCGGCCGGGAAGAGCACCTCGGACTGGAACACGAAGCGGTCGCCGACGATGCGCACGTCGGGGCGGTTGCCGAGGATCTGCCGCAGGCGCCCGAAGAAGTCCGACCGGTAGCGGGCCAGCTCCTGCACCCTTTGGGCGAGAGCCACGTTGAGGCGGCTGCCGAGATCGGCAATGCGCGCCTGACTTTCCTTGTCCCGGTTCTCGGATGCGGACAGGGCCTCCTCAAGGGCGGCGAGCTGACGGCGCATGGCGGCGATCTGCTGGTTGAGGATCTCGACCTGGCTGAGCGCCCGTCCGGTGGCCTGGCGCTCGGTTTCGAGCTGGACGCCCAGCTCCTGCGCCTGAACCTGCGCGGCGCCTCCGCTGTCGAGCAGGCTCTGCAGGCGCGCCCGCTCGGCCTCGTTGGCACGCAGCGTGGTCTGCAGGGAGGTGACCGTATCCTCGATGGTCCGCCGGCTCGAGCGCTCAAGGGAGAGAAGGTCGGTGAGCTCGGAAATCTGGCGGTTCAGGCGGTCGAGCACCGTATCGCGGCCCGACAGCTCTCGGGACAGGAAGAACTGGCCGACTGTGAAGACCGAGATCAGGAAGATGATGGCGAGCAGCAGCGTCGACAGGGCGTCCACGAAGCCCGGCCAGTAATTGATCTGGCTTCCGCGTCCCCGCCGTCGTCCTCCTGCGCTCGAGACCGGCATCAGGGCAGCCTTTCACGGGAAAGACGGTCGAGCACCTGCTTCAGCTCCTTCTCCCGGGCGGCCTGGGCCTCGACCCAGTCGCGGATCATCTGCTGCTCCGCCCGCATATGCTGCACGAGGCCCTGGACGCCTTCGGCCAGATTGGCCATGGCCTGGGTCGCCGCCCGACCGCCTGCGCCGTCGTTGACCGCGGCCGTGAGCCTGTTCAGCGCCACCGTCAGATCGTGGGAGGTCGCACCGGACCGCAGGGACGTGTCGGCGGGCGTGTCCAGGGTGGAGATGGCCAGCCAATCCTCCAGCTCCGTGTAGAAGCGGCTCTGGGCCTGGCCCGCCTGAAGGTCGAGGAAGCCGACGACCAGAGAGCCCGCCAGGCCGAACAGGGAAGCCGAGAAGGACAGGCCCATGCCCTGCAGGGGACCTGCGAGGGAGTTCTTCAGTTCGTCGAAGAGAACGGCGGTATCCTGGCCGGTGCGGAGCGAGGAGATGATGCGTCCCACCGAACCGACGGTATCGATCAGGCCCCAGAAGGTGCCGAGCAGGCCCAAGAAGACCAGCAGACCGGCGAGGTAGCGCACGATCTCACGGCTCTCGTCGAGGCGTGCGCCGATGGAATCGAGGACGGAGCGGGTCGCCGCGACGGAGAAGCCGGATTGGCCGGGCCGGTTGCCGAGAAGAGCCGACAGAGGCGCCAGCAGGACCGGCGGGGAGGGGGCGACCAGCCCTTCTTCGGTTTGCCGCAGGGTGTTGACCCAGCGCACCTCCGGAAAGAGCCGCCAGACCTGCCGGATCGCCAGCACGATGCCGATGAACATGACGCCCAGGATCAGCGCGTTGAGACCGGGATTGGCCTGGAAGGCCTCCCAGATCTGCCGATAGAGGATGAAGGCGACGAACCCCGCCAGAACCAGGAAGACCGCCATGCGGATCAGATAGATCCGCGGTGGGGTAAGGGGTTGGTCCGCCATCGTTATCCTGTGCATTCGTGCTTCGGGACTGCTCTAGAGCCTCGGACCCAAAAGTGGATTCCACTTTCGGGATCAATCCGATGCTCCTTCCCTTAAGCGGCGCATCGTTCCCTGCGGAAAACCGGGGCCACTTTTCCGCACGATGCGCTAATGTGACCGCGCCTGTCCGAAGGATCAAGCGCGACCATGGCGGTCTTCGACCGGCACGAACAGAAATATCACGGACGGGAAGGCTAGCCTTTGGCTTTTTTCAGGAGCTTGAGCAGGTCGCGGTGCATGGCCTCGTTCCCGCAGGCGATCGAGCCCTTGGCGATCGGATCGCTGCCGCCATCCGCGTCGGACACGAAGCCGCCCGCCTCCCGAACCATCAGGATGCCGGCCGCCATGTCCCAGGAATTGAGGCCGCGCTCCCAATAGGCATCGAAGCGTCCGCAGGCCACATAGGCGAGATCGAGGGAGGCGGCGCCCCAGCGGCGCATCCCGCCCACATAGCCCATCACGGCGGCGGTCTCGCGCAGGAAGAGGCCGTGATCGCCGCGGCCGATATGGGGCAGGCCGCAGGCCACCACCGCATCGGCGAGGTCGCCGCGGGCCGCCACACGGATGCGGCGGTTGTTGAGATAGGCGCCCTTGCCGCGCTCGGCGATGAAGAGTTCATCCTTGGCCGGGTCGTAGATGACGCCGGCAACGATCTGGCCGTCCCTCTCCAGGCCGACGGAGATCGCGAATTGCGGCAGGCCGTGCAGGAAGTTCGTGGTGCCGTCGAGGGGGTCGATATGCCAGCGATGGCTCGGATCCGTGCCCTGGACGATGCCTTCCTCCTCCATAACGAAGCCGTAGCCAGGACGCGCCTTCTCGAGCGCCTCGCGCAGGATCTTCTCCGCCTTGCGGTCGGCGGCCGAGACGAAGTCGCCCGGGCCCTTGCGGGAGACCTGCAGGTTCTCGACCTCGCCGAAATCGCGCTTGAGCGAGCGCGAAGCCTTCATCACGGCATCGGTCATGACGGTCATGAGGGGAGAGCGGATCATCGGGCAGGTCCTGGCAAAGAGCAAATTATCAAACAGAAGTGTGGTCGATGGACCACGGGGCGATTGGCGTCAAGCGGGGTCAACCGGGCTGAGACGCAATTGATCCAGTGCCTACGGCATTTCATGAGCTCAGCGCATGCCGAGGCGTTCGGCGGCCAGTTTCTCGGCGCGCTTGCGGTCCTCGGCGTTCATGTCCTTGAGCGCGTCGTCGAGCCAGGGATCGGCAAGGCCCTGGGCGGCGGCCAGAATGTGCCAGGCCGCGGCATCGACCTTGTTGGCGGGCACCCCGCGCCCGGCGACGAGGAGACGGGCCAAACGGTTCTGCGCGATGGCGTTGCCCTTGGCGGCGGCGCGGCGGAAATAGCGCGCCGCCTGGGATTCGCTGGCCGGGACCCCGTCCCCGTTGAAGAGCAGGATCGCGTATTCCACCTCGCCGACCGAGCTGCCGTTGCGGGCGGCGCGCTCAAACAGGCGCGCGGCCTCCCCGGGGTTGCGCCCTACGCCACGGCCCTTGAGGTAAAGCACGCCGAGGGCATGCTGCGCGTCGGGGATCTCCGCGGCGGCCGCCTTCTTCAACAGCTCGACGGCCTTCTGCAGGTCCGCATCGTTGCCGCTGGTGAGCAGGAGCAGGGCGAGATTGTGGGACGCCAGAGGACTGCCCTTGGCGGCGGCCTGTTCGAGCCAGGCGCGACCCTGTGCGGCGTTCTTGGCCATGCCGCGCCCGTCGAGGGCCATGAGGCCGAGGGAGGCGAGGGCATTGGCATCGCCGCGCTGGGCCGCGAGGCGGTACCATTCGGAGGCCTTCTTGGGGTCCATGGCGACGCCGAGGCCCTGGTTGTAAAGCTCGCCCAGGAGGGTCATGGCAGCGACATCGTTGCTGTTCTTCTCCAGCCGCAGGGTCGCCTCGCGGAAAGCTGTCTGATACAGGCCGCGCTGATAGGCGCCGTAGGCGAGATCAGGCTGCGCCGCATGGCTCAGCGTTGCGGAGGCCGCCAGAAGAGCGGCGCCGATGATCCAGGACAACCGCATCAGCGCGATGCCTCCTTCCGCTGCAAGATCTCCGCCGCTGCTTTCACGGCAGCTGCGGGACCGTCCGGATGGGTCCAGACCGCATCGCCCAGGGCGACGAACTCCGCATGCGTGGCCGCCAGGGCCTCGACCGTATCGAGGCTCGGGGCATAGGCCACGCAGGGCGTCTCGAAGATCTCGGCCCACCAGGACGCCCGCTCCACCACGCTGTCCAGAGACGGGAGCGAGCCGTCGGGACGCGGCTCGCCGAAGAGCAGGTAATCGGCCCCGGCCTCGCCCAAGGTCATGGCGTCATCCTTGGTGCGGATCGCCCCGACCCCGATGGCGCGTTCGGATTTCAGCCTGTCGCGCAGTTCGCGCAGGAGGACGGGATCGCCCGGAACGTGAATGCCGTCGGCGCCTCCCCGGGCCGCGATCGTGGCGAGATCCGCCTTGCCCTCGGCCGAGACGATCACGGCCGCTCCGTGCTCCTGCGCCGCAGGGGCAAGCGCCTTCACCTGGTTGATCAGGCCCCGCTCGTCGGCGGAAGCGAGCCGCAGCAGAACGGCCGCGACAGTGCCGATCGCGCAGGCCTCGGCGAGGCGCGGCGCGAAGCTGGCATCCTCCAGGACGGGGGTGATGAGGTAGAGGCGGGCAGCGGTATCGGCCATGGAGCTTTGAGGTCACCAAAAAGAACAGACGCGTTTCCATAACGAAAACGGGGCCGTCTTGCGAGGCCCCGCTTGTCGATCATGATTAAGGCGAAAAGCGGAAAGCTTACTCCGCCGCCTGGCGGCTCGTGCCGAAGGTCGGGTCGAGTTCGCCGGAGGCGTAGCGCTTGGCCATCTCGGCGAGCGTGAACACGCGCTTGATCTTGGAGGCCTGGCCGGCGGTGTTGAACTCCTGCAGGCGCTGCTTGCAGAGCTTCGTCATCGCCTCCATGGCGGGCTTCAAATACTTGCGCGGATCGAACTCGCCGGGGTTCTCGGTCAGGACCTTGCGGATCTGGCCGGTCATCGCCATGCGGTTGTCTGTGTCGATGTTGATCTTGCGCACGCCGTGCTTGATGCCGCGCTGGATCTCCTCGACCGGCACACCCCAGGTCGGCTTCATCTGGCCGCCGTACTGGTTGATGATGTCCTGCAGGTCCTGCGGCACCGAGGAGGAGCCGTGCATCACCAGGTGGGTGTTCGGGAGCTTCTTGTGGATCTCCTCGATCACGTGCATGGCGAGGATCGCGCCGTCGGGCTTGCGGGTGAACTTGTAGGCGCCGTGCGATGTGCCCATGGCGATGGCGAGCGCATCGACCTTGGTTTCGGCCACGAACTTCACGGCCTCGTCGGGATTCGTCAGCAGCTGGTCGTGGGAGAGCTTGCCCTCGGCGCCGTGGCCATCCTCGGCCTCGCCTTCACCGGTTTCGAGAGAACCCAGCACGCCGAGCTCGCCCTCCACCGAGATACCGCCGAGATGGGCCATCTCGACCACCTTCCTGGTGACGCCCACGTTATAGTCCCAGTCGCCCGGGGTCTTGCCGTCGGCCTTGAGCGAGCCGTCCATCATCACCGAGGTGAAGCCGGCCTGGATGGCGGTCATGCAGGTGGCGGGCTCGTTGCCGTGGTCGAGATGCACGCAGACCGGGATATGCGGATAGATCTCGGTCACCGCGTCCATCATGTGCTTGAGCATGACGTCGTTGGCGTAGGAGCGCGCGCCGCGGCTCGCCTGGATGATCACCGGCGCATCGACCTCATTGGCCGCCGCCATGATCGCCAGCGCCTGCTCCATGTTGTTGATGTTGAAGGCAGGCACGCCGTAGCCTTGCTCGGCTGCGTGATCCAGAAGCTGCCTCATGGTAATGCGGGCCATTTAGTCCTCCGTATTGGTTTTGGTTTTAAACAGCGTAGAAGCTGAACCTCAGCTTAAGCCATCTAGGCCACGTTTTCGCTTGGCAAAGTGGGTAAACACTCTGCCAAGCCTGGCCTCAGGCTCTCAGGGCTTCCACGCCGGGGAGCGACTTGCCCTCGAGCCATTCGAGGAAGGCGCCGCCTGCCGTCGACACATAGGTGAAGCTGTCGGCGACGCCAGCATGGTTGAGGGCCGCCACCGTATCGCCGCCGCCGGCGACCGAGACGAGCTTGCCTTCCTTGGTGCGCTGCGCGGCGTGGCGGGCAGCCGCCACCGTGCCCTGGTCGAAGGGCGCGATCTCGAAGGCGCCGAGCGGACCGTTCCAGACGAGCGTCGCCGCGTCGTTGATCGCCGCCGAGATGCGCTCGACCGACTGCGAGCCCACGTCCAGGATCATCTGGTCCTCGGGGATCGCGTCGATGCCGTAGGTGTGGTTCTGCGCGCCTGCCTTGAACTCGTAGGCGCAGACGCCGTCGACGGGCAGGATGATGGCGCAGTTGGATTCACGCGCCTTTTCGATGATGCGCATGGCGGTCGCCGCCAGATCCTTTTCGGCGAGCGACTTGCCGATGCCGAGCCCCGTCGCATGGACGAAGGTGTTGGCCATGCCGCCGCCGATGACGAGGGCATCCACCTTGGCCACCAGGTTTTCGAGCAGGTCGATCTTGGTCGACACCTTGGCGCCGCCGACAATGGCGACGACTGGGCGCTTGGGCGCTTCGAGGCCCTTGGTCAGGGCATCGAGCTCCGCCTGCATGGTGCGGCCGGCGTAACCCGGCAGAGCGCGGGCAAGCCCCTCGGTGGAGGCGTGAGCCCGGTGGGCGGCCGAAAAGGCGTCGTTCACGTAGAGGTCGCCGAGCTTCGCCAGCTCCTGGACGAAGGCCGGATCGTTCTTCTCCTCGCCCGCATGGAAGCGGGTGTTCTCGAGGAGCAGGACGTCGCCGTCCTTCAGGGCGCCGACGGCCTGGGCGGCGGCCTCGCCGATGCAGTCATCGGCGAAGGCCACGGGCTTGTTGAGATGCTGCGAGACCGCCTCCGCGACCGGCTTCAGGGATTCCTTGGGATCGCGTCCCTTCGGGCGTCCGAAATGGGCGAGAAGGATCACCTTTCCGCCCTTGTCGGCGATTTCCCGGATGGTGGGCAGGACGCGTTCGATGCGCGTCGCGTCGGTCACCCGGCCGCTCTCCATGGGGACGTTGAGGTCCACCCGGACGAGAACGCGTTTTCCCTTGACGTCGGCCTGGTCGAGCGTGCGGAAGGCGGTCATGAAGCAGCCTCCCTCAGATGAGCTTCGCCATGGCGATGGCGGTGTCCGCCATGCGGTTCGAGAAGCCCCATTCGTTGTCGTACCAGGACAGCACGCGCACGAAGTTGCCCTCCATCACCTTGGTCTGATCCAGGTGGAAAACGGAGGAGTGCGGATCGTGATTGAAGTCGGACGAGACGTTCGGCTGGTCGGTGTAGCCGAGGATGCCCTTCAGCGGACCATCGGCGGCAGCCTTGATCGCCGCGTTGATTTCTTCCTTCGTGGTGTTCTTCTTGGCCACGAACTTGAAGTCGACCACCGAAACGTTCGGGGTCGGCACGCGGATCGACGAGCCGTCGAGCTTGCCGTTGAGATCGGGCAGGACGAGGCCCACCGCCTTGGCGGCGCCGGTCGAGGTCGGGATCATGTTCAGGGCCGCCGCGCGGGCGCGGTAGAGGTCCTTGTGCATCTGATCCAGCGTCGGCTGGTCGTTGGTGTAGGAGTGGATCGTCGTCATGAAGCCCTTCTCGATGCCCACCGCCTCGTGAAGCACCTTCGCCACGGGGGCGAGGCAGTTCGTCGTGCAGGAGGCGTTCGAGATGACCACGTGGTCCTTCGTCAGCTTGTCGTGGTTGACGCCGTAGACGACCGTGAGATCGGCGCCGTCGGCCGGTGCCGAGACGATGACGCGCTTGGCGCCGGCGGTCAGATGGGCCGAGGCCTTCTCCTTCGAGGTGAAGATGCCGGTGCACTCCATGGCGATGTCGACGCCGAGCTCACGATGCGGCAGGGTCGCCGGATCCTTGATGGCCGTCACGCGGATCTTCTGGCCGTTGATGACGAGGAACTCGCCGTCGACGGAGACCTCGGCCGGGAAGCGGCCGTGGACGGAGTCGAAGCGAAGCAGGTGAGCGTTCGTCTCGACCGGCCCGAGATCGTTGATGGCAACCACCTCGATGTCCTTGCGGCCGCTCTCCACGATGCCGCGGAGAATGTTGCGTCCGATGCGACCGAACCCGTTGATCGCGACCTTCACCGTCATAGTCTTAGCTCCCTTGTGTAACGAGGCCTTAAGGTTGCCCCTGCCTCAGAGATTGTGTGTCCGGAGGATCTTTTCAGCCACGGCCTCGGCGGTGATGCCGAAGTGCTTGTAAAGGTCCTTGTAGGGCGCGCTGGCACCAAACCCATGCATGCCGACGAAAATTCCGTCAGGGCCGATGACCGAATCCCAGCCGAAGCGCACCGCCGCCTCGACCGCGACCTTGATCGGCGCATCGCCGACGACGCGGGCGCGGACTTTTTCGGGCTGGGCCAGGAACAGGTCGAGCGAGGGCACCGATACAACGCGAACGGCGAAGCTTTGTTCATCAAGAAGCTTCTGGGCCGCCAGCGCGATCTCGACCTCGGAACCCGAGGCGAAGATGGTCGCGCGGGCCTTGCCGTTCGCCGGCGAAAGCTCGTAGGCGCCCGTGGCCGAGAGGTTGGCGGTGCCGCCTTCCTTGCGGACCTGCGGCAGGTTCTGGCGGGTGAGGGCCAGGGTGCTCGGGCCGTCCGTGCGCTCGAGGGCGAGCTGCCATGCTTCCGCCGTCTCGACGGCGTCCGCCGGGCGGAAGACGCGCATCTTCGGCATGGAGCGCAGGGCCGCCAGATGTTCCACCGGCTGATGGGTCGGGCCGTCCTCGCCGAGCCCGATCGAGTCGTGGGTCATCACGTAGACCGCCGGGATGCCGGCGAGCGCCGCGATGCGCATGGCGGGACGGGCGTAATCGGTGAAGACCAGGAAGGTCGCACCGGCCGGCACGTAGCCGCCATGGAGGGCGATGCCGTTCATGGCCGCCGCCATGCCGTGCTCGCGGATGCCGTAATGGATGTAGCGGCCGGCGTAATTGCCCGGCGAGATGGCGGTGAGGTTCCGGGTCTTGGTGTTGTTGGACGGCGTCAGATCCGCCGAGCCCAGCACCAGCTCCGGCACCGCTTCGGTGATGACCTCCAGGGCGATCTCGCTCGCCTTGCGGGTGGCGACGTTCTGGGGTTCGGCGACGAGCCTGTCCTTCAGCTTGGCGACGGCGTCGGCCAAGCCCTCGGGACGCACGCCCTTCACGCGGCGCTCGAACTCGGCGCGCCTGTCGGCCGGCAGCGCCTTCAGGCGCTCGGTCCAGGCCTTGCGCTGGCGACGGCCCTTTTTGCCCGCCTTCGCCCAGGCGTCGCGGATGGTGTCCGGGATCTCGAAGGGGGCGTGGCTCCAGCGGAGCGCCACCTTGGCGCCGGCCAGCTCCTCGGCGCCGAGGGGCTCGCCATGGGCCTTGGAGGTGCCGGCCTTCTTCGGGGCGCCGTAGCCGATGGTGGTCTTGCACGCGATCAGGGTCGGCTTGTCCGACTTCTGGGCGCGGGCGATGGCGCGCTGGATCGCCTTCGGGTCGTGGCCGTCGACGCGCACCGCATTCCAGCCGCAGGCCTGGAAGCGCTTCACCTGATCGACGGAATCGGAGAGCGACAGGGGGCCGTCGATGGAGATGCCGTTGTCATCGAAGAGGACGATCATCCGGTTGAGCCTCAGGTGGCCGGCGAGCGCGATGGCCTCCTGGCTGATGCCCTCCATCAGGTCGCCGTCGGAGGCGAGCACGTAGGTGTGATGGTCGACCAGATCGTCGCCGTATTCGGCGTTGAGCATGCGCTCGGCGAGGGCGAAGCCGACCGCTGTGGCGATACCCTGGCCGAGGGGGCCGGTGGTGGTCTCGACGCCGGGCGTCATGAAGTTCTCTGGATGGCCCGGGGTCTTCGAGTCGAGTTTGCGGAAGTTCTTCAGCTCCTCGATCGTCATGCCCTTCACGCCCGTCAGGTGCAGGAGCGAATAGAGCAGCATCGAGCCGTGGCCGGCCGACAGGATGAAGCGGTCGCGGTCGGGCCAGGTCGGGTCGGCGGCATCGTATTTCAGGAACTTGGTGAACAGCACCGTGGCCATGTCGGCGGCGCCCATGGGCAGGCCCGGATGGCCGGATTTGGCTTGTTCGACGGCGTCCATGGCGAGGACGCGAACGGCGTTCGCCAGATCGGAATGGGTGACGCGATCGGCGGAGACGGTATCTTGCACGGCGAGATCCACAAGTCTTGAGGGCCCCGCAACGGGGCGGTCTGTCTGGAAAAGGCGTGGGCTCCTTAACACGCGGCTAAGGCGAGTCAAAGGCTGGAAGGACGTAATCCCCTTATGGAGCCGCCGGCCTCGACGCCCAATCCCTTAAGAGTGCATCCCTGATGCCAAAAACCGGGCCCACTATTCACCGACGTGGCCCTTCGGGGCCGCACGATGCCGGCGCATCGGGCCCAAAAGTGGGATCCACTTTCGGGATCTGACCGATGCTAATTTCCTGAAGAGCGCATCGGATGGGCCGGAAAACCGGGTCCACTTTTCCGCACGATGCGCTAGTGTCGTGCGCGATTCAGGAGGCATGATGGCGCCCACACTCGAGGAAGCGATGAAGCGGCTGGACATGGCCTTGGGGCTCCTCGAGGCATCCGTCTCCCGCCGTCTGGAGGCCGACAAGCGGCGCGGCGGCCTGGAAACCGAGCTCCAGCTCATGCAGGACGATCGGGCCCGCCTGGCCGTGGAGCTCGACGGCGCTCTCACCCGGCTTCACCGCTTCGAGGCGGCCACCGACGATGTCGGCCGGCGGGTCCGGCAAGCCATCGGCGCCGTCGAGACCGTCCTGGCCCAGGCCGGCCAGCTCGAGCCGGAGGAGGGGTAGACCATGCCCCAGGTGACGGTGACGATTGCCGGTAGAACCTACCGCATGGCCTGCGGCGAGGGCGAGGAAGGGCATCTCGAAGCCCTGGCGGCTTCCTACGATGCCCACATTGAGGAGATGCGGGCCGCCTTTGGCGAGATCGGCGATCTGCGCCTCCATGTGATGGCGGCCATCGCCCAGGCGGACGAGCTGCACGAGACCAAGAGGCGGGTCGCCGCCCTGGAAGCGGAGGTGGCGACGCTCAACAGCATCAATGCCTCCAGGGACGAGCGTCTCGAACGGATCGAGGCGAGGCTCGCCGAGGGCGTGCAGATGGCGGCCGAGCGGATCGAGGAGCTGGCCCGCAGCCTGAACGGGGCCGGGCAGGGCTGAGACACTGCAAGACATGAATCCTCCTCATGCCCGTCATCTCGCCCGCCGCGTCGAGGAAGCCTGCCTGAACGGCTGGCCCGCCCTGCGGGAAGTGGTCTTCGACGGCTGGCTGATCCGGCTCGCCGATGGGCATACCCGGCGCACGAACTCCGTGAACCTCCTCGCCGCAGGCGTGCAGCCCCTAGAGCGGAAGGTCCGCTACTGCGAGGAGATCTACACCGCCCAGGGACTTCCGACGATCTTCTGCATTCCGTCCACGGCCGATCCATCCCTCGGTCGCCTGCTCGACGAGCGGGGATACGATCCGCCCGAGGATGAAAGCTGCGTGCTGTTCATGGATTTTGCCGACACGTCGCCGCCAGCGGCAACGGGCGTCCTGCTGCAGGACGGCTTTCCCGGCGAGCTTTGGCTCGGAACCCTGGCTCAACTCCAGGGCCAGAGCGAACACGCGCAGCGGACGCACCGCAGGATCCTCGAAAGCCTGGCGATTCCTTCCGGGTTCGCGGCTGTCCCGGTCGATGGCGGGCGTTTCGGCGCCCTTGCCTATGGGGCCGTCCATGACGGGATCGTCTGTGTGAATTCCGTCGTCACCGATCCCGCCTTCAGGCGGCAGGGCCTGGCGCGAAAGGCCGTCTCGGCCGTTCTGTCCTGGGCGCAGGAGCGTTGCGGGGCGACGGGCGCATGCCTGTCGGTCGTGGCCACGAACGCTCCCGCACGGGCTCTCTACGCGCGCATGGGCTTCGCGCGCGAGATGTACTGCTACCACTACCGTCGTCGGCCGGCCTGACTGAGCGGCGTTCAGTTTCGCAGCGACTGGCGATGCTGGCGCTGCCGGAGCTGGGCCAGAAGCTCCACATAGGGCTCCCGCCTCTCGCGATGGGCCGCCACGACCTTCTTCCTGATGCTTCTCTTCAGTTCCTGATCGGTCGTGTGCTTCTCGATCTTTTCGAGTTGGACTTCATGCTCAAAGTCGATGTTGCCAAGCATATGCAGCACTTCGCGCATCATGGAATCGATACTGGGCGAGCCGGAGCCGCTGTCTCGCTGGATTTCCTTGTAATTGTTTCGCTTCAGATGGGCCATGCTTCCTCCTCCGCTGGATGGCTCATCCCCCACGAGGACCATTTGGCGAAGTTCCGGCAGCCATGGCCATTCCGTAATGTTACGGAGGGGCTGCCCTGTCGGGAGGCGAAAGATCTCGGGGCATCCTCACTTTTCCCCTTCCCCCGGGTCGTTCCGATCCCTACATAGGGAAGGCGGGGCTGCGGGGCGCGTTAGGAGTTCATATTCCCCGGGGCCTTATCGATCCTGAAGGGAGCTGTCCCTGACCCGGTCCGTGGACCGGGACATACGGCGCCCACCTACTTTGTAGGTTCCCGGGATCGCTTCTCCGACGGCTTTTCGTGGCTCCGCACCTTATGCAATCTCTCCCCCCTTCCGAATTGAAAGAGCGCGTCCGCAGCGAAATCTTCGCCCGCCGCGACGCTCTCGGCAAAGAATTCCGTCACGAGGCTGCCCGGCGCATCGCGGAACAAGCCCTCGGCCTTCCCGACCTGCGCGACATCACCCCCGTCGGAGCCTATTGGCCGATCCGCAGCGAGGTCGATCCGCGTCCGCTCATGGAGGCGCTGCTCGCCCGCGGGCAGGACGTCGCCCTCTCCCAGATCCTCCATCCCCATCTGAGCTGGCGCCTCTGGCAGCCCGGCGACGTGCTGGTCAAAGGCGGCTTCGGCGTGCGCGAACCCGGACCTGATGCGCCGGAGGTCTTCCCCAAGGCTCTCCTCGTGCCGCTCGTCGCCTTCGACCGCCGGGGAGGGCGCATCGGCTACGGCAAGGGGCATTTCGACCGGGCCATCGCGGCCCTGGAGGCGCAGCATCCGGTCTTGACCATCGGGCTCGCCTATGCGGTTCAGGAGATCGACGAGGTTCCGGTCGAATCCCATGACCGGCTCCTCGACGTTATCATCACCGAAGTCGAACTCGTTCGGACCACATCCTAGTCAAGGACCCACCATGCGTCTTCTCTTCCTCGGTGACATCGTCGGGCGGCCCGGCCGCAATGCGGTGATCGAGCGTCTGCCCGGGCTTCGTGACCGCTGGCGGCTCGACTGCGTGGTCATCAACGGCGAGAATTCCGCCGGCGGCTTCGGCATCACCGAGGCGATCTGCGACGAGATCCTGGCCGCCGGCGCCGATGCCATTACGCTTGGCAACCATTCCTGGGACCAGCGCGAGACCCTCGTGTTCATCGAACGCCAGCCGCGCCTCCTACGCCCCGTGAACTTCCCGCCCGGAACGCCGGGTCGCGGCGCCAACCTCATCGACACCCGCTCCGGCGCTCGGGTCCTCGTCGTCAACGTCATGGGCCGCCTCTACATGGATCCGCTCGACGATCCCTTCGCGGCGGTGGACCGGGAGCTCGAGACCTGTCCCTTGGGTCAGGTCGCCGATGCAATCATCGTCGACGTGCACGCGGAGGCGACGAGCGAGAAGGAGGCCATGGGCTATCATCTCGATGGCCGGGCAAGCCTCGTCGTCGGCACCCACACCCATGTGCCCACCGCCGATCACCGGGTGCTGCCCGGCGGGACGGCCTATATGTCGGATGCGGGCATGTGCGGCGATTACGATTCCGTGCTCGGCATGCAGAAAGAGGAAGCGATCCGCCGCTTTCTCCAGAAAACGCCCGGCACCCGCCTGGAACCGGGCCTGGGCGAGGGCACGCTCTCGGGCATCGCGGTCGAGACCGACGACCGCACTGGCCTCGCCCGGCGCGTGGCGGCGGTCCGGCTCGGGCCGAACCTGGAGGAGACCTGGCCCCGCTTCTGGGATTAGGCTCAGTTTTCCCTCTCCCCTTCAGCGGGAGAGGGTGCCCTGCGAAGCAGGGTGGGAGAGGGGGCGTCAGACATCGAGCACAGCCCCTCTCCCGGCTCACTTGCGTTCGCCACCCTCTCCCGCAGAGGGGAGAGGGGCTGTGCTCCCTTGGCGTGGAGCGTCGCCGTTCCCATCTCTCCTGCCACGGAGGTGAGCGGTGGACGCAGACGCGAAGACGACCAGGACTGGCAGGATCAACGTTTACCGCCAGGAGAGCGAGTTCCATCGCGCCCACGAGCACCAGAGCGCCTCCGCGGTCCTGCGCGCCGTGATCGACGAGGCCAAGGGCGAGACGATCTCCATCGGCGAGATCATCGAGGCCTTCGGCGAGCGCGCCTTCGGCTTCGTGCTGATCCTGTTCTCCCTGCCCAATTGCGTGCCGAACGTGCCCGGGATCGCCGGCATCGTCGGCACGCCCGTTCTCATCTTCGGCATCCAGATGATGCTGGGCCATACCCGTCCCTGGCTGCCCGGCTTCATCCTGCGGCAGACGGTCTCCGTGGCGAAGTTCAAGCGCCTCATCGACATTGCCGAGCCCCGACTCCAGAAGCTCGAGAGCTATTGCAAGCCGCGCCTGCTCCAGCTCTTCGGCCCCTTCGGAGACCGGGTGGTCGGGTTCTTCGCCTTCCTGGTCGCCCTGTCGGTCCTAATTCCGTTCCCGGGCACCAATTTCCCGCCCTCCATTGCGCTCGTCATCGCGTCCATCGCCATCATGGAGGAGGACGGTTATCTCCTGATCGTCGGGTATCTCATCGGCCTGGCGGGGCTTGCCTATACGGCCACGGTGCTCGGCGCCTCCTACCATCTCATCCTCGCGACCGTGCAGAACCTGCCGTCCTGGCTCGGCTTTTAAGGGCTTTGCCTGAAGCCCTTCGCCGCCTTATAAGCCTGCCATCGTCAACGATTACGGCCTGACGGGCGCTTGCAGGGCAAGCTGCCTTCGGCCAAACTTTCCGGAGGCCCCGATGGCCGGGCATTCACAGTTCAAGAATATCATGCACCGCAAGGGCAAGGTGGACGCGGTGCGGTCCAAGGTGTTTTCCAAGCTCGCCCGTGAAATTACGGTGGCGGCCAAGATGGGCCTGCCCGATCCCAACATGAACCCGCGCCTGCGGGCTGCGATCCTCGCCGCTCGCGCCGAGAACATGCCCAAGGACAACATCCAGCGCGCCATCAACAAGGCCTCCGGCGGAGACGCAGAGAACTACGACGAGATCCGCTACGAGGGCTACGGCCCCGGCGGAGCCGCCATCATCGTCGAGGCGATGACCGATAACCGCAACCGCACGGCCTCCGACATCCGCTCCTACTTCACCAAGAGCGGTGGCAACCTTGCCGAGACCGGCGCGGTCTCCTTCATGTTCGACCGGGTCGGCTACATCGAGTTCGGCCCTGAGGTGGCGGATGCCGACGCCGTGCTCGAGGCTGCCATCGATGCCGGCGCCGACGACGTGGTCTCCTCCGAGACCGGGCATGAGATCTATTGCGACCAGGGCTCACTCAACGAGGTGACCAAGGCGCTCGAGGATAGGTTCGGCGAGCCGAAGGCCTCCAAGCTCGTCTGGAAGCCGCAGACCCCGGTCGCGGTCGACGACGAGACCGGCGAGAAGCTGATGAAGCTTATGGAATCCCTTGAGGAGCACGACGACGTCCAAAGCGTCTATGGCAACTTCGAACTCTCGGAAGCCCTCATGCAGAAGATGGCCGGGTAATTTTTCGTTGTGCGTCGTGCCCGGGATGGTCCCGGGTGTCCACGTCTTCTTAACCGTTGATGGCGTGGATGGCCGGAATGAGTCCGGCCATGACGGTGGAGAACGTAAAGTGAGCGAACGCGTCCGAATCCTCGGCCTCGATCCCGGCCTGCGCAACACGGGCTGGGGCGTCATCACCGTCGAGGGGACGAAGCTGTCCTTCGTGGCCTGCGGGGTCGTGACTTCGGACGGGGACCTCGAACTGGCGCTCCGCCTCAAGCAACTCCACGACCGGCTGACGGATGTGATCCGGACCTGGGCGCCCGACGAGGTGTCCGTCGAGGAGACCTTTGTCAACAAGGACGCCCAGGCGACCCTCAAGCTCGGCCAGGCCCGCGCCATGTCCCTGCTGGTGCCGGCGCTCCATGGCCTGCCGGTTGCGGAATACGGCGCCAACCAGGTGAAGAAGACCGTGGTCGGCGTCGGCCACGCCGACAAGGATCAGGTCCAGGCCATGGTGAAGATCCTGCTGCCCAAGGCCGACTTCAAGAAGGCCGACGCCGCCGACGCGCTCGCCATCGCCATCGCTCACGCCCACCACCGCAAGGCCCGCGCTTTGGCGGCGAGCTACTAGGGTGTTACAAGGCAACAATTGTTGTCCCGGGGTGGTGTGAGCCGATCCGGGATCGGGTGCAGGATATGGCTCCTCTTCACCTCTCCTTGAGGGAGAGGTCGACGCGCGCCAGCGCGGCGGGTGAGGGGTTACAGGTCTATCCGGAAAGCGCGTACCCCCTCACCCGGACCTTGCGGTCCGACCTCTCCCCATGGGAGAGGTGAGGGAGCCTGAAGCGGCTATGAGGAGCAAGAACTGACGTGATCGGCAAACTCAAGGGCGTAGTGGATTCCTATGGGGAGGATTTCGTGATCCTCGACGTGCACGGGGTCGGCTACGTCGTCCATTGCTCCTCCCGCACCCTCCAGAACCTGCCGCCCACCGGCGAGGCGGCGGTGTTATCCATCGAAACCCATGTGCGAGAGGACATGATCCGCCTGTTCGGCTTCCGGTCGGATTCGGAGCGCGAGTGGTTCCGGCTGCTCCAGTCGGTCCAGGGCGTGGGCTCCAAGGTGGCGCTCGGCATCCTGTCGGTGCTCGATCCCGGCAGCCTCGCCACGGCGATCGCCACCGCCGACAAGGCCTCCGTGGCCCGCGGGCCAGGCGTCGGTCCCAAGCTCGCTCAGCGCATCGTGTCCGAACTCAAGGACAAGGCGCCGGCTTTCGCGGCCGTCGATCCGGCCCTCATCCGCCTCACCGGCGCGGTCGAGGACAAGAGCGCGCCGGCCCCTGTGGCGGATGCCATTTCGGCTCTGGTTAACCTCGGCTATCCCCAGGTCCAGGCCTCCGCGGCGGTGGCCGCCGCGATGAAGCAGGCCGGGGACGAGGCCGAGGCGAAGACGCTCATCCGGCTGGGGCTGCGGGAGCTGGCGCGGTAGGTGATTTGCGCATGCATGTTCCTGTTTTGATCTTGTCAAGAATGGCGTATGAGAGCCTCATCGCCTATATGAAGCCTTTGGAAGGTAAGCCTCTTTGACCGATTCCAGCCGCCTGCTCAGCCCTGAAAAGCGCCAGGACGATGTCGATGCGTCGATCCGGCCGCTCTCGCTCGACGATTTCACGGGCCAAAAGGCCGCGCGGGCCAACCTCCAGGTCTTCATCGATGCGGCCAAGGCGCGCGGAGACGCCCTCGACCACGTGCTCTTCGTCGGGCCTCCCGGTCTCGGCAAGACCACGCTGGCCCAGATCGTCGCCCGCGAGCTCGGCGTCAATTTCCGCTCGACCTCCGGCCCGGTGATCGCAAAGGCAGGCGACCTGGCAGCCCAGCTCACCAATTTGGAAGAGCGCGACGTGCTCTTCATCGACGAGATCCACCGCCTGAACCCGGCGGTCGAGGAAATCCTCTATCCCGCCATGGAGGATTACCAGCTCGACCTGATCATCGGCGAGGGCCCAGCGGCGCGTTCGGTGAAGATCGAGCTGCCGAAATTCACGCTGGTGGGCGCCACCACCCGGGCGGGCCTGCTCACCACCCCCTTGCGCGACCGCTTCGGCATCCCGATCCGGCTCGAATTCTACACCGTCGACGAGCTGGAGCTGATCGTCCGGCGCGGCGCCCGGGTGCTGGGGCTGGGCATGAGCGAGGAGGGGGCAAACGAGATCGCCCGCCGCTCCCGCGGCACGCCCCGCATCGCCGGGCGCCTCCTGCGCCGGGTGCGCGACTTCGCCATCGTGGAGGGCGTCCAGACCGTGTCCCGCGACCTCGCCGACCGGTCCCTGCGGCTCCTCGACGTGGACCCCATCGGCCTCGACCTGATGGATCGTAAATACCTGACCATGATCGCCAATTCCTTCGGCGGCGGTCCCGTCGGCATCGAGACCATCGCGGCGGCCCTGTCCGAGCCGCGCGACGCCATCGAGGACATCATCGAGCCCTACCTGATCCAGAAGGGCTTCGTGCAGCGCACTCCGCGCGGGCGCATCCTCACGCCCCATGCCTTCAAGCATCTCGGCATCCCGGAACCCTCCCGCGAGACTGCGGCGCAGTTCGGGCTGTTCAACGGGGATGGGGATGAGTGAGGCAAGCCTCGGTGCATCCCTCTCCGGCTTCATGCAGGACGGCGCGCATCACCTCCCCATCCGGGTCTATTACGAGGACACGGATTTTTCCGCTCGCGTCTACCACGCGAGCTACCTCCGCTTCATGGAGCGCGGCCGCACGGAGCTTTTGCGGGCAGTCGAGGTGGCGCAGTCGGATCTGCATGCGGATATGGACGGACTCGCCTTCGTGGTCCGCAGAATGACAATCGACTTTATGGGCGGGGCCGTCATGGACGACGTGCTCACCATCGTCACCCGCCCGAAGGAGATGCGTGGGGCGTCGATGACGCTTGCCCAGGAGGTCCGGCGCGGCGACGAAGTGCTGGTCACGGCAGACGTCATGGTCGCGGCCGTCAGGGGCGGGCGGGCCGTGCGGATCCCGGACGAGCTGCGGGCGGCCTTGACGGTAGGCCGCTAGGTCCAGACATGCCCTATGGGCAGGGCGCGCAGGAGCCCTGCCGCCAATGCATGCCAGCCGGGATTTTGCATCAATTTCAGAGTTTTCCGCCCTTTGGCGGTACCTCCTAAACCAGACCTTAACCTTACTCTGTGCCTAACAGGTAACGGTCTGAGGCGATCTCGCGTCTTGTTACCCTGTGCCCTTATTTTCGACAGATTCAGGGGCGAACGAACGGTAACACAAGAACAGATTTCCCTAGACCATTCTGCGGTGGGCCTTGAGCCTCCTCAAGGCTGCTCGAAGAGCGAGGACGAGAGATTATGAACCCGGCTGATGTGGCCCAGGCCGCTCCTGTGGCCCACGACCTGTCCTTCTTTGGCCTGTTCTGGCAGGCCCATTTCATCGTCAAGCTCGTGATGCTGGGCCTGCTCGCGGCCTCCGTCTGGTGCTGGGCGATCATCATCGACAAGACCCTTCTCTACGCCCGCTCGAAGCGCGCCATGGACCGGTTCGAGGACGTGTTCTGGTCCGGCCAGTCGCTCGAGGAGCTCTACCGCTCCCTCCAGAGCCGCCCGGCCACGGGGCTTGCCGCCGTGTTCGTCGCCGCCATGCGGGAGTGGAAGCGCTCGTTCGAGGGCTCGGGCCGCTCGTTCCAGAGCCTGCCCCAGCGGATCGACAAGGTGCTCGACGTGACCATCCAGCGCGAGGTCGAGCGGCTCAATGCCCGCCTGACGGTGCTCGCCTCCATCGGCTCGGCCGGCCCCTATATCGGCCTCTTCGGCACCGTGGTGGGCATCATGAATTCCTTCACGTCGATTGCCGCCTCCAAGAACACGAGCCTCGCGGTCGTGGCGCCCGGCATCGCCGAGGCGCTGTTCGCCACTGCCATCGGCCTGTTCGCGGCCATCCCGGCGGTGCTCGCCTACAACAAGCTGCAGTCGGAGGTCGGCAAGCTCCAGACGCGCCTCGAGGGCTTCGCCGACGAGTTCTCGGCCATCCTGTCGCGCCAGATCGACGAGCGCATCGGCCATGCGGGGCACCACCCCGCCAATGCGGCCTAAGGAGGATCCGGCATGGCCATGACGGCAGGAGCGGCAGGAGGCGGCGGACGGCGGCGCAGGCGCAGCCGCACCCCGGGCGCGATCAACGAGATCAACATGACGCCGTTCATCGACGTCATGCTGGTGCTGCTCATCATCTTCATGGTGGCGGCCCCCATGATGACCGCCGGCGTGCCCCTCGACCTGCCGCAGACCAAGGCTGCCCCATTGAATTCCGACGCGACGCCGGTGACGCTGTCCATCAAGGCGACCGGCCAGGTGTTCCTCGGCGAGACCGAACTGGTCGACGAGGCCATCGTCGGCAAGCTCGCGGAAGTGTCGAAGTCGGGATTCGACGAGCGTATCTTCGTGCGCGGCGACAAGAAGGTGGATTACGGGCGCGTCGCCCAGGTGATGTCGATCGTGACCACGGCGGGCTACAAGCGCGTCGCCCTCGTGACCGAAGTCGACCAGCGCTGAGCGGGATGAGAGCAGGGGGCAGACACACGTGGCGTTGAAGCTGAAATTCAGCACCTCCGAGCCGGGCCTGTGGGTCTCGGGCGTCGCGCACGCGTCGCTGCTGGCGGCCGCCCTGATCGGCCTGTCGGTCGGTGTCGAATTTCCCGAAGCCCAGGAAGGCATCCCGGTCGAGATCATCACCGACAACCAGCTCTCCCAGATCACCAAGGGCGAGACGAACGCCAAGGCCCCGCAGCCCAAGCCCCGCGCCGAGCGCGTGGCCGACAAGACCGAGCTGAAGGATCCCGGCGAGGACAAGCGCGACGCGCCGGCCCCGCCCAAGCGCCCGGCCGAGATGAAGGTCGCGGACAAGGAAGAGCCGGTCGCCGCCCAGCCTCCGCCGCCCGCGCCGCCGACCCGCTCGCAGGAAGAGAAAGCCGCCGAGGCCAAGGCCGAGGAAGAGAAGAAGCTGCAGGAAAAGGCGGACGCCGAGGCCATCGAGAAGGCCAAGGCCGCGGAGCAGGCGAAGATCGAGGCCGAGGCCAAGGCGAAGGCCGAAGCCAAGGCCAAGGCGGAAGCCGAGGCAGAGGCGAAGCGCGTGGCCGAAGCCAAAGCCAAGGCAAAGGCTGAAGCCGAAGCCAAGGCGAAAGTGGAGGCCGAGAAGAAGCTCGCGGAAGCCAAGGCCAAGGAAGAGGCCGAGGCCAAGGCGCGAAAGGAAGCCCAGCTCGCCAAGAATCTCGACATGGGCGACCTGAAGCAGTTCCTCGACAGCAAGGAAAAGAGCCAGTCCACTGGCGCGACCGGCGCGGAGGTCCAGAAGACCGCCTCGCTGGGCACCGCGACGGGATCGGCCGCGAAGCTCTCCCCCAGTCTGCGCGATGCGCTCATCGGCCTATTGGTCTCGCAGATCGAGCGCTGCTACAGCGCGCCGATCGCGGCTTCAGGCGGGCAGGTCACGGCTCCCATCCTCGATATTCGTTTGAACCAGGACGGATCGCTCAGCACCGAGCCCAGAATTCTCCAGGCGGGGAGCAGCTCGACCGATCGGGCGGTTGCCGACGCGGCCGTTCGCGCCATCCGCAAGTGCCGCCAGTTCGAGATCCCGGCGAAATTCGCCCCCTATTACGCGGACTGGAAGATCCTGAACGTCCAGTTCGATCCTCCTCTCTCTTAAAGCCATCAAGCTTGAGATAGCATCCCATGATCACTCGCTTCGTCTCCCGTCTTCTCGTTGCGCTGGCCGTCGTCGTGCCGATGGCGGCACTCGTGCCATCTGCCCAGGCGCAGCTGTCGTTCCGTGTTGGACCAGGCGGCCAGTTCCAGCCCATGCCCATCGCCGTTGCCGATTTCTCCGGCGAGGGCGATCTCGGGCAGCGCGTGTCCGGCATCATCACCAGCAACCTGCAGCGTTCCGGCTATTTCGCGCCGCTCGACAAGTCGCGCTTCCCCGAGCGGCCGTCCTTCGACGCCGCGCCGCGCTTCGATGCCTGGAAGATGGCCGGCGCCCAGGCGCTCGTGACGGGCCGCGTCTCGCGCGATCCGTCGGGCCGCCTGCGCGCGGAGTTCCGCCTGTGGGACATCGAGTCGGGCCAGCAGCTCACCGGCCAGCAATACGTGACCGACGCCAATTTCTGGCGCCGCGTCGGCCACATCATTTCGGACGCGGTCTACACGAAGGTGACGGGCTTCGGCGGCTTCTTCGACACGCGCATCGTGTTCGTCGATGAATCGGGCCCGAAGGAGAACCGCCGCAAGCGCCTCGCGATCATGGATCAGGACGGCGCGAACGTCCGCTACCTAACCCAAGGCGACACCTCCGTGGTGACGCCGCGCTATTCGCCGGCCACGCAGGACATCACCTATTCGGCCCAGGTGGAAGGCCAGCAGCCGCGCGTCCAGGTGATCAACCTGGAGACGGGCACGCGCCAGGTGCTGGGCAACTTCCCCGACATGGCCTCCTCGCCGCGCTTCGCGCCGGACGGGCAGCGGATCGTCATGAGCCTGCAGCAGGGCGGCAACGCCAACATCTTCATGATGGATCTGGGATCGCGCAACACGACGCGCCTGACTTCGACGGCCGCTATCGACACCTCGCCGTCCTTCTCGCCGGACGGCAGCCAGATCGTGTTCGAGAGCGACCGCGGCGGCAAGCAGCAGATCTATGCCATGAACGCGGACGGCTCGAACCAGCGCCGTATCTCGTTCGGCGACGGCTCCTATTCGCAGCCGGCCTGGTCGCCGCGCGGCGACTACATTGCCTTCACCAAGCAGCGCGCGGGCGGCTTCGCCATCGGCATCATGAAGCCGGACGGCTCGGGCGAGCGCATTCTCACGGAAGGCTTCCACAACGAAAGCCCCACCTGGGCGCCCAACGGCCAGTACATCCTGTTTTTCCGCGATCCCGGCGGACAGGCCGGCGGCAAGCTCTACATGGTCGACATCACGGGGCGCGTGGAGCAGCCCGTGCCGACCCCGTCCTTCGCGTCCGACCCCACCTGGTCGCCGCTGTTGAGCGAGAGCCGGCAGAGCAACTGATCGACAGGAAAAAGGGCGCCTCGGGCGCCCTTTTTCTTGAATCAAGCAGCCATCGGGGCTGAGCTGCCGGTCTCGTCCTTGCGCCCCTTGAGCTTGAAGGCGAGCACCAGAAGGGAGATACCGAAGACGAGCGCATAGGCGCCCAGCCACCAAGTCAGCACGACCGCACCGACGAGAGGGGCGATCAGAAGCGCGACGCCGAACAGCGCCGACACGATGCCGCTGAAGATCAGCCAGCCGCGGCCGTAGGTCGGGTTCAGCTTGAAGGCGGCGACGATCGTTAGGACGCCGGTGATCAGCGACCACACGGCCATCAGGGTGACGAAGAACAGAACCGTGAGCCCCGGCATCAGGAAGGCCACGATCCCGACCAGGATATTCAGGATGCCGCCGAGGATCAGAAGGCCCCAGCGCTGGTTGTTGGAGGCCGCTCTGATGCCCGAGACGATGCCGAATACGCCGTCGACGAGCATGTAGGCCGCAAAGACCCAGACCAGGGACAGGAGCGTGGCCCCGGGCGAGAAGAAGGCGATGAGCGCGAAGACGATCGCGAAGACGCCGCGCAGCGCCAGCGCCCACCAGTTCTGCGCCAGAAGCTGGCTCATGGCGTGGGTGCGATCAAGGGTGTCGAAAGAGCCGGTTGTGCCTGTAGCCATAGGAGTCCTCCTCGAGATGGGACGCACTGCGCATCGTGCGGTCCCAAGCGAGCCACGCCAGTGAAAAGTGGACCCGGTGTTCCGCGAAGAACGATGCGCCAGCATAAAGCATCGGACGGGCCCCAAAAGTGGAATCCACTTTGGGTCCGATGCTCTGGCTCGAGATCAACGCCAAGCTTGACCGTTGGTTTCCTTTTATTCTTGGGGCCTACTCTCCTGGCGATGCCTCGCCCTCCCTGATCTTGGTCAGCCTGCGCCTTAGGGCAAGCTTCCGGCGTCTGAGGCGCACCCGCCGCTTGAGCCGGAAGGCGCGGATGAGAAGCGCGATTCCGAACCAGGCCAAGGCGATGACGATCGGAGAGACGATCAGGACCGGAAAGAACGTGACCAGCGCGGCGAGGGCCAGGAGCGCGAAGCCGATGATGGCGACGCTGCTCGCCTCCGTGGCCGTCAGGGAGCGGGAGCCGACCGCCTTGCCGACCGTGCTCGACAGTGCCAGAGCGCCGGCCGCGAGCCTGCGCACGCCGCCTCTCTTGAAGCGATGGCCCCGGCGCGAGCGCATGTTCTTCGCCTGACGCCGCCGGGACTGCCAGCCGGGAACGATCTCGGTCGCGTTGGCGAGATCCTCCAGGTACATCGCCTCCATGGCCTCGGCGAAGCCCGTATCCTCCACCACCACGTCGAGTTCCCAATTGGTTGCCCAACTCGCGATGTTGAGGTTGGTGGAGCCGACGCGGGCCCAGCGTCCGTCCGCCACCGCCGTTTTGGCGTGGAGCATCGAGCCGTTCCACTCGTAGACCCTGATCCCGGCCTCGATGAGGGAGCGGTAGCCGGCCCGCACCACCGGCTGCAGCGCTGGCACGTCGCTCGATCCGGGAACCAGCAGGCGCACGTCCACTCCGTCGCGGGCCGCCTCGCCCAGGGCCTGCACATACGAGGTGGTGGCGACGAAATAGGCGTCGGTGAGCCAGAGGTTGCGCTGGGCGGTTGCGGCGATGAACTGATCGACCCGGTAGGTGCGGAACATGCCGGGTTCGCCGCTGATGACCCGGGCCGCCACGGAGCCCGCATGCGGGATCAGATCGGCATGGGGCAACTCGGCTTTCGGGATCGGCCTCATCCCGGCAAGCACCCAGCTCTCCGCGAAGGTGGCATCGAGATCCGCCACTAGAGGCCCTTCCACGGACAGGCCGGTATCGCGCCAGGGCTCGTGGCCGTTCTTGCCCACCCAGTTGTCGGAGATGCACAGCCCCGACACGAAGCCGATTCGCCCGTCGACGGTGATCAGCTTGCGGTGGTTGCGGCGAACCCAGAACGGATCCGTCAGCCGGGGCGGATTGAAGACCCGGGCTTCGACTCCCGCCTCGCGCAGGCGTCGCCAGTAAGGGGGCAGGGCGCGCATGGACGAGCCGAGCCAGTCGTAGAGCACCCGCACCTTCACGCCGGCCAGGGCCCGTTCCATGAAGGCGTCGGCGAATTCCTGGCCGGTCTTGTCGTCGGCCACGATGAAGTTCTCGAAATGGATGACCGACTGCGCCGATCGGATCGCCTCCAGCCAAGCCGGGTAATTTTCTCGCGAGTCCCGCAGCAGGGCGATCGCGTTGCCTTGACGCAGGTCACTGTCGGCAATGCGCGCGAAAGCCCGCTCCAGACGCAGATCGTCCAGGGCCTTGCGATAGGGGTGTCCGAGGCTTCCGGGCTGGGTCGTCACGATGTTCATAGCCTCTCAACGCTTGAATCCGACAATCGGCAGCAGCCGAGCTTCATGTGCCTCACCTTGCGGCATGACGTTGCGGTAGGAATATACGGCACACGATGAATGTGTTTACTGCCGATTAACCCTGATCCCAACTTCCACAACTTGGCCATAATTCACCTTAATCCGGCGTGTCTCCTCACGGTTGACGGAACCCTCCTTTAACCATCCTCCCGATATGAAAGACACAACGTTCGGCAAACGTATGTGTAAGGAGTATTGCCAATGATGACGCTGCGCGCCGTCAAGTTCGCCGCTGCTATCGTCCTCGCCCTCGGGGCGGCGGCGTGTTCGTCCAACAAAGATGGTATGGCCGATGGAGCCGGGGGCTTCGGAGCCGGCGGTGCCGCCACCCCTGGAAGTGCTCAGGATTTCGTCGTCAACGTGGGCGACCGCGTGTTCTTCGAGACCGACTCGACCGACCTCACTCCCACGGCCGTCGCGACCCTCGACAAGCAGGCCCAGTGGCTGCAGCGCTATCCGACCTACACCTTCATCCTGGAAGGCCATGCGGACGAGCGCGGCACGCGCGAGTACAACTACTCGCTCTCCGCCCGCCGCGCCCAGGTCGTGCGCGACTACCTGATCTCCCGCGGCATCCCGGGCAACCGCTTCCGCACCGTGTCCTACGGCAAGGAGCGTCCGGTGGCGGTCTGCAACGACATCTCCTGCTGGTCGCAGAACCGCCGCGCGGTCACTGTGCTCGGCGGCGGCGCCGGGGCATAAAGCCTCACCGGGTTCAACCCCTCGTGAATCGCAAAGCGCTGCCACATTCTCGCCGTGGCGGCGCTTTTGTGTTATCGGCCTCCTCGAACGAGGACCCTCACGGTATCCCAGCATGTATCGAAGCCTGTTTGTCTTTTTCGCCTTAGCCCTGGCTCTGGCTGTAACTTCGGTTTCCCCTGCCGCCGCGCAGGATGCCGCCGATGCGATCGTGCGCCTGAACCGGCTCGAGAGCCAGTTCCGGCAGATCTCCGGCCAGATGGAGCAGCTCCAGTACGAGAACCGGCAGCTCAAGGAGCAGCTGCGCAAGTTCCAGGAGGACGTGGAGTTCCGCTTCCAGGACAGCCGCGGCGGCTCCCGGCCCTCTGCGCCGACGGCCACGCCGTCGCGCCCGGCGCAGCCCCAGGCTCAGCCGGCCCCGGCCCAGCCGCAGCGCCGCAGCGACGTCTTCGACCCGTCCGAAGCGCCGGATGCTCCCGGCGCGCCCCGGCCCCTCGGCAGCACGACGCCCTCCGCGCCCCTGACGGCCGATGCGAGCCGTCCCATGCCGCTGCCAGGCGGGCAGCTCGCGGGAATCGGCGACCTGATAGAGCAGGGCGAGCAGGATGATCTCGATGGCGCTCCCATGGACGGTGGCGCACACGACCGTATGGCGCCCCTTCCGCAGGGCGCCCTTGCCGAGCGTCCGGGGCCGAGCGTCGCGGCGACGAGTGTGGGCAACCCGCGGTCGGATTTCGACGCTGCCTATGCCTCCTTTGCCCAGAAGCAGTACGATCAGGCCGAGATGGGCTTTCGCCGCTTCCTCCAGTCCAACCCCCGCGACAGGCTGGTGCCCGAAGCCACCTTCTGGCTCGGCGAGACCTATCTTCAGCGCAGCCGCTACCGCGAGGCCGCGGAGCAGTTCCTGAACGTCTCGGCCGAGCACCCGGATGCCGCCAAGGCGCCCGATGCTCTGCTGCGGCTCGGCATCTCGCTAAACGGCCTCGGCGCCAAGGATCGCGCCTGTGCCGTCTTCGCCGAGCTCGACCGCAAGTATCCTCAGGCCTCGGCTCCCGTCCGCCAGGCGTCCGAGCGCGAGCAGAAGCGCATCAAGTGCAGCTGAGCCGCTGACGAATTCCGAAGGGCCAAGCGATGGCCGCTTCTCCGCCTCCCGACGATGCGCTCTCGGTCGAAGGGCTGGACCGTCTTTTTGCCTCTCTGAACCATGCCTCGGGCATCGTCGCCGCCGTATCCGGCGGGCCGGACTCGACGGCTCTGATGCATCTGATCGCCCGCTGGTCCGCTGCCGGAGAGCGACCTCCCGTTCTCGTCGCCACCATCGACCACGGCCTGAGGCCGGAAGCCGCCGCGGAAGCCGCCTTCGTCGCGCAGGAGGCCGCTGCCCTGAACCTGCCGCACCGGATCCTCGCATGGACGGGCGACAAGCCTCGAACCGGCATCCAGGAGGCCGCGCGCGAGGCGCGTTACCGGCTCCTCGTCGCGCTGGCCCGCGAGGCCGGGGCTTCGCACCTGGCCACCGCCCATACCCGCGACGATCAGGCCGAGACCGTGATGATGCGCCTGGCTCGGGGCTCAGGCCTTTCGGGTCTTTCCGGCATGCGACGGGAGACCGACAGAGGAGGCATCCTGCACGTGCGGCCTCTGCTCGATTGGCCGAAATCGGCCCTTCTCGATCTCTGCCGGAGAGAGGGCTGGCGCTTCGTCGAGGATCCGTCCAACGCCAATGAACGCTATGCCCGCGTGCGTTGGCGCAGGCTCATGCCGCTCCTGGCGGCGGAAGGCCTCGATGCCGAGCGCCTGGCACGCTTCGCCGAGCGTGCCGCCCAGGCCGAAGAGGCTCTCGATCTCAAGGCCAGGGAGGCGCTGGAGCGGGCCGGGCCCCTTTCCGAGGGCGGCAATCTCACATTCCAGGCCGGCATCCTTGCAAGCGAGCCTTTCGAAATTGCCCTGCGCGTTCTGGAACAGGCCATTGCCGGAACGGGCCTCGAGAACCGCCGCCTTCACCGGCTCGAAGCCTGCACGGAGCGCCTGCGGGAGGCGGTCAGGGCAGGGGAGAGCTTGAGCCTCACCATCGCCGGAGCGCTCGTGCGGCTGGATCGCGCAGGGCGCGTCTCCATCGGGCCGGAACCGCCGCGGCGGCGGGGCCGTTAGCCAAATCTCTTAGCCAACGTTATCGGATCGCGCCCCATGGGTGCCGCATTCCCTTGGCAAGGCGGGACGGTGTGCCTACATTGAGTTTAACCGCTCGGGGAGATCTCCTCGCGCTTCATCTCCCTCTGGGGCAGAACCTGATCCGATGAATTCAAATTTCCGCAACTTCGCCTTGTGGGTCGTCATCTTCCTCCTGGTGCTGGCGCTCGTGACCCTTTTCCAGAGCCCGGGCCAAAGGGGCGGCGGCAGCGATATCGCTTACAGCCAGCTCCTCAGCGAGGCCGATGCCGGGCGCATCACCAGCGTCGTCATCTCCGGGCCGGAGATCAGCGGCACCTATACGGACGGCCGCACCTTCACGACCTATGCGCCGAGCGACCCGATGCTGGTCACGAAGCTGCAGCAGAAGGGCGTGCAGATCACAGCCCGCCCGCAGTCGGATTCGACCCCCTGGTTCATCGCGGTCCTCATGAACATCCTGCCCATCGCGCTGTTCATCGGCGCTTGGGTGTTTCTGTCGCGCCAGATGCAGAGCGGCGCCGGCCGGGCCATGGGCTTCGGCAAGTCCAAGGCGAAGCTCCTGACCGAGGCGCATGGCCGCGTCACCTTCGACGACGTGGCGGGAATCGACGAGGCCAAGGAAGACCTGCAGGAGGTCGTGGAGTTCCTGCGCGACCCGCAGAAGTTCCAGCGCCTGGGCGGCCGCATCCCGCGCGGCGTGCTGCTCGTCGGCCCTCCCGGCACCGGTAAGACCCTGACCGCCCGTGCGGTCGCCGGCGAGGCCAACGTGCCGTTCTTCACCATCTCGGGCTCCGACTTCGTCGAGATGTTCGTGGGCGTGGGCGCCTCCCGCGTGCGCGACATGTTCGAGCAGGCCAAGAAGAACGCCCCCTGCATCATCTTCATCGACGAGATCGACGCGGTCGGCCGTCACCGCGGCGCCGGCCTCGGCGGCGGCAACGACGAGCGCGAGCAGACCCTCAACCAGCTCCTGGTGGAGATGGACGGCTTCGAGGCCAACGAGGGCGTGATCATCATCGCGGCCACCAACCGTCCCGACGTGCTCGATCCGGCGCTGCTGCGTCCGGGCCGCTTCGACCGCCAGATCGTCGTCCCGAACCCGGACGTGGTCGGCCGCGAGAAGATCCTGCGCGTCCATGTCCGCAAGGTACCGCTGGCCCCCGACGTGGACCTGAAGATCATCGCCCGCGGCACCCCCGGCTTCTCGGGCGCCGACTTGATGAATCTCGTCAACGAGGCGGCTCTGCTGGCCGCCCGCCGCGGCAAGCGCATCGTGACCATGCGCGAGTTCGAGGACGCCAAGGACAAGGTGATGATGGGCGCCGAGCGCCGCACCCTCGTCATGACCGACGACGAAAAGCGCCTGACCGCCTATCACGAGGCCGGCCACGCCGTCGTGGCGCTGAACGTCCCGGCCACCGACCCGGTGCACAAGGCGACCATCATCCCGCGCGGCCGTGCGCTCGGCATGGTCATGCAGCTCCCTGAGCGGGACAAGCTGTCCATGAGCTACGAGCAGATGACCTCGCGTCTGGCCATCATGATGGGCGGCCGCATCGCCGAGGAGATGATCTTCGGCAAGGAGAAGGTCACCTCGGGCGCCCAGTCGGACATCGAGCAGGCGACGCGTCTGGCCCGCATGATGGTGACCCGCTGGGGCTTCTCGCCCGAGCTCGGCACTGTCGCTTACGGCGAGAACCAGGACGAGGTGTTCCTCGGCATGCAGATGGGCCGGCAGCAGAACGTCTCGGAGGCGACCGCCCAGAAGATCGACTCGGAGGTCCGCCGCCTGGTCGAGGACGGGCTCAACGACGCCCGCCGGATCCTGACCGAGAAGGCGCACGACCTTGAAGCCCTGGCCCGCGGCCTGCTCGAGTACGAGACCCTGACCGGTGAGGAGATCCGCAACCTCCTGGACGGCCAGCCTCCGGTTCGCGACACCGGCGAGTCCCTCACCCCCAGCCGCGGCTCCGCCGTTCCGACCACCCGGCCGGGCCGGCCGCGGGAGAGCGACGGGGGCATGGAGCCCCAGCCGCAGGCCTAAAAACGGCTGCAGATGTAAAATTCAGGACGCCCGCCCCCGGCGGGCGTTCTTTTTTGTTTACCTCCAAGATCTAATACTCCCTAAGCACCAGGTCTAAGACTTGTAACAATCGCTTATCACTTGTGATGCGCGCATTGGCCCGGGTCCCTTGACCGAATTCAGGGAGGTTGCTTTGAAAAAGCCAAAGCGCGGATCAGCGCTACGGAATGCGGAGACAAAGCACGTGCGTAAATACTTCGGGACCGACGGCATTCGGGGCCGCGCCAACGGCATCATCACGCCGGATCTGGCCCTCCGGGTCGGGCAGGCAGCCGGCCTCATGTTCCAGCAGCGGGGCGATTACCGTCATCGGGTCGTGATCGGCAAGGATACGCGGCTTTCCGGCTACATGATCGAATCCGCCCTCCAGGCAGGCTTCACCTCGGTGGGCATGGACGTGCTGCTGCTGGGGCCGATCCCGACCCCGGCCGTCGCCATGCTGACGCGCTCCATGCGCTGCGACCTGGGCGTCATGATCTCGGCTTCCCACAACCCTTACGAAGACAACGGCATCAAGCTGTTCGGCCCCGACGGGTTCAAGCTCAGCGACGACATGGAGTTTCAGATCGAGGCTCTGATCGATTCCGACCTGACGCGGCGTCTTTCCGGCTCTTCCACGCTTGGCCGCGCCAAGCGTATCGAGAGCGTCCAGGCCCGCTATATCGAGTTCGCCAAGCGCACCCTCCCGCGCCAGATCGACCTAGAAGGCATGCGGGTCGTGATCGATTGCGCCAACGGGGCCGGCTACAAGGTCGCCCCTGAGGCCCTGTGGGAGCTCGGCGCCGAGGTGGTGTCCATCGGCGTGGAGCCCAACGGCTTCAACATCAACCACGATGTCGGCTCCACCGCGCCGGACGCCCTGATCCACAAGGTGCGCGAGCTGCGCGCCGATGTGGGCATTGCCCTCGACGGCGATGCGGACCGGGTCCTGATCGTCGACGAGAAGGGTCACAAGGTCGATGGTGACCAGCTCATGGGCGTCGTCGCCCGGTCCTGGAAGGAGGACGGCCGCCTGGCGCAGCCCGGCCTCGTGGCGACGATCATGTCCAATCTCGGCCTGGAGCGCTACCTGAACGGCATGGGCCTCGGCCTCGTGCGCACCGCGGTCGGCGACCGCTACGTGCTCGAGCACATGCGCGCCCACGGCTACAATCTCGGCGGCGAGCAATCGGGCCACATCATCATGTCCGACTACACCACCACGGGCGACGGCCTCGTGGCGGCGCTTCAGCTCCTCGCCGTGGTGAAGAGCCTCGGCAAGCCGGTCTCCGAGGTCTGCCACTGCTTCGAGCCGCTGCCGCAGGTGCTCAAGAACGTGCGCTACAAGGCCGGCAAGCCCCTGCAGGAAGCCTCGGTCATCCAGGCCATCGAGGCCGGCCGCGAGACCCTCGGCCAAGCGGGCCGTCTCGTGATCCGCCCCTCCGGCACCGAGCCGGTCATCCGTGTGATGGGCGAGGGCGACAACGAGGACCTGGTCAACCGCGTGGTGGACGACGTGGTGGAGGCGGTGACCCAGGCGGCTTCGAAGGCCGCGGCGTAAGGCACGCCTTCTGTTTCAACCTCATAACAAAAGCCCCGGCGATCATTTCGGCGGGGCTTTTGTTTTAACGCCTCTCCCTCTCCCGCCCGGGAGAGGGGAACACGCGCTCAGCTAGTCCGTTGGCTCGCCGATCTGCACCCAGATCACTCCGCCGGGTGGGCCGGAGGAACCTCCTTCGTCCGACCCGGCAGATCCTCGCCGTGCGGGACCTGACCGGTCTGCGCGCGCAGCCTATCGAGCATCTCGCTCACGTAGGTGGCAGGCTTCGTGAAGCCGCCGAGGAGCAGATAGATCGAGGGCACTACCAGCATGGTCAGCATGGTCGAGACGGTGACGCCGCCCACGATCACCGAGCCGATGGCATTGCGCGCCTCGGCGCCCGCGCCGGTGGACCAGGCGAGCGGGATGGCGCCACCGATCATGGCGATCGAGGTCATCAGGATCGGGCGCAGGCGCAGCACCGAGGCCTCGACCACCGCATCCCGCACCGAATAGCCGCGCTCGCGCAACTGGTTCGAGAACTCGACGATCAGGATGCCGTTCTTGGTCATGAGGCCGATGAGCAGGATCATGCCGATCTGGCTGTAGATGTTGAGCGTCTGTCCGGTGACGAACAGGGCCAGCAAACCGCCGGTCACCGCGAGCGGCACGGTGAGCATGATGATGAACGGGTTGATCCAGCTCTCGAACTGCGCCGCCAGCACCAGGAACACCACCAGGAGCGCCATAGCGAAGGTCACGTAGATCGCGCCGGTCGAGTCCAGGAAGTCCTTGGACTGGCCCGTATAGCCGATGCGCACCTCCGCCGGCAGGTTGTCGCGCACGATCTGCTGCAGGATCTCAAGACCCTCGCCGATGGAGACGCCGGGCGCCAGCGAGGACTGGATCGTGATCGACCGCAGGCGGTCGAACCGGTTCAGGGCCTGCGGCGCCGCCGATTCCGTGAGCGTCACGAAGGAGGAGAGGGGAACCAGTTCGCTGTTGGCCGCGCGGATGAAGGTGTTGGTGAGATCGTTGGGCGTCGCACGGTCCTGAGCGCGGGCGCGCATGATCACCGGATATTCGTCGCCGCGGCTCACGAAGGTCGAGACTTCGGTCTCGCCGAACATCAATTCCAGCGTGCGGCCGATATCCTCCACCGAGACGCCGAGATCGGCGGCGCGCTGGCGGTCGATCTGGACGCGGATGTCCGGCTGGGACTCGCGGTAGTTCGAGTCCATGTTGACGAACTTGCCCGTCTCCTGGGCCTTCTGCATGACGATGTCGCGCCAGCCGCGGATCGTCTCGTAATCGGGGCCGCCGAGAACGAACTGGATCGGCTGGCCGAAGCCGCCGGCGCCGCCGAAGGCCGGCGGGTTGACCACCGAGACGCGTGCGCCGGGGAAGTTCGACACCTTCGGGGTGATCTGGCGCACGATGTCCTGCTGGCTCTCGGTGCGCTCCTCCCAGGGAACGAGGCGCACGATCACGATGCCTTCGTTGACCGGGGAGGGGCGGGCAAAGCCAGGAGCCACCTGGCTCAGCATGGAGGCCACGAGGCCCTGCTCCTGCAGGGGCATGAGGGCCTTCTCGACCTCCTTCACCCGGTCGCGGGTATAGTCGAGGCTCGCGCCCTCCGGCGCCTGGAGCCGGACGATGATGGCGCCGCGATCCTCCGTCGGGGCGAATTCCTTCGGCAGGGACTGGAACAGGCCATAGGCCGACAGCGACACCAGGAAGCCGATGAAGAGAATGACGACCGGCACCTGCAGGGCGCGCGAGAGCAGCCAGCGGTAGCCGCCGTTCATCTTCTCGAAGACCGGCTCGGTCATGCGCTGGATCCGGCCATGGGCGGGAACCATCAGCTTGGAGCACAGCATCGGGGTGAGCGTGCGTGCGACCACGCCCGAGAAGAAGATCGAGGCGGCAAGAGTGATGCCGAACTCGCGGAACAGCTTGCCGGTGTTGCCGGTCATGAAGGCGAGCGGCACGAACACGGCCATGAGCGTCGCCGTGGTGGCGATCACCGCGAACCCGATCTCGCGTGCGCCGTCGAAGGAGGCGAGCAGCGGCGGCTGGCCTTCCTCGATGCGCCGGTGCACGTTCTCGATCTCCACGATCGCGTCGTCCACCACGATGCCGATGGCGAGCACGATGGCGAGCAGCGTCAGCACGTTGATGGAGGCGCCGAAGAAGGCCATCACCATGAAGGCCGCGATGATCGAGACGGGGATCGCCACCATGGCCACGATGGTCGAGCGCCAGTCGCGCAGGAAGACCAGGATCACCAGGATCACGAGCGCGACACCTTCCACGAGGGTGTGCAGCACGCCTTCGATCGAAGCGCGGATGAACTGGCTCTCGTCATAGGCGATGTCCGCCGTGGTGCCGGGCGGCAGCGAACTCTTCAGCTCCTCCAGTTCCTTGCGCACGCCATCGACCACGGAGAGCGTGTTGGCGGTCGACTGGCGCACGATGCCCATGCCGATGGCGGTCTCGCCCGACTGATAGAACTCGAAGCGCGTATCCTCGGGACCGACTTCGACTTGGGCGACTTCGCCGAGCCTGACCAGATAGCCGTTCTTGTTGGTGACGATCACCTGCGAGAACTGCTCGGGCGTGGCGAGACGGGAATCGGTCTTGACGGTGAATTCGCGCTGGCTCGACTCGATCCGGCCGCCGGGCAGCTCCACGTTCTGGCGCTTGATGGCCGTCTCCAGGTCCTGCACCGTGAGGCCGCGGGCCGCGAGCGCCGGCCGGTCGACCCAGATGCGCATGGCGTAGCGCCGCTCGCCGCTCAGGTTGACGTTGGCGACACCCGGCACGGTGGAGAGGCGGTCGACGTAGACGCGCTTGAGAAAATCGCTGAGTTCCATCGCATCGAGGCTTGTGGACGTGACGCCGATCCACATGATGGCCGAGGCGTTCGCATCGACCTTGCGCACCACGGGCGTGTCGGCGCCGTCCGGCAGCCGTCCGGCGACGCGGGAGACGGCGTCGCGCACGTCGGAGGTCGCGGCTTCCGGATCGCGGGAGACTTCGAACTCGATCGAAACCGACGAGCGGTCGTTCTGGCTCTGTGACGTGATCTGGCGGATGCCCTCGATGCCCGCGACCGCACCCTCGATGATCTCCGTCACCCGGCTCTCGATCACCTCGTTCGAGGCGCCGCGATACACGGTGGAAACCGACACGACCGGACGGTCGGTCTGCGGATACTCGCGCACCGGCAGGTTCATGAGCGCGGCAAGGCCGCCGACGATCAGCAGGAGGCTCACCACGACGGCGAAGACGGGGCGGCGGATGAAGAGGTCTGAAACCTGCATGGCTCTATTCGGTCCCGTTAGGGTCAAGTCTTCTGATGAGGCACTCGGTGTCATCCCCGGCGAGCGGAGCGAGGGAAGGGGATCCACTCACACGCTCAGCGCCATGGATCCCCTTCCCGGTCCTGCGGACCGCCGGGGATGACACGAACTGTTTCACTTCCGCTCGGCCGCCTGCGCGCTGCCGATGGCCTGCGGAACGTTCAGCGAGGAGCGGGAGGGCTGCTCCCGGTTCGCCGCCGGGACGGGGGCAGCCGGCACCCCCGAACCCACCGGGCGGGCGACGACCTCGGCTCCCGGCCGCACGCGCTGGACGCCCAGCACGACGATGGTCTCGCCGGCTTTGAGCCCATCCACCACCTCGACCTTGCCGCCCTGGCGCTGGCCGATGGTGATGACGCGGCGCTCCACCTTGCTGTCCTTCACCGGATAGACGATGTGGCGCAGGCCCTCGCTGACGACGGCCTCCTCCGGCACCACCACGGCATCGTCCTTGGTCGAGACCTCCAGGGCCACCGACAGGAACATACCGGGCTTCAGGGCTTCGTCGGAATTCTCGAACTCGGCCGTCAGGCGCGCCGTGCGGGTCGTCTGGTCCACGCGCGGATCGATGGTCGACACGCTGCCCTTGAAGGTGCGGCCCTTGTAGGCCGCCGAGACCGCATTGACCGTCTGGCCCGGCTTCAGGCGGCCCAGGAGGTTCTCCGGAACGGCGAAGTCGAGGCGCACCTTGGACAGGTCGTCCAGGGAAGTGATGCGAGTGCCCGGGGCCACATAGGCGCCGAGGGAGACGGAGCGGGTGCCCACGCGGCCCGCGAAGGGCGCACGGATGGTCAGGTCCTCGAGCCGCGCCTCGGCCGCCTTGCGCTGCGCCCGGGCGGACGCGATGGAGCCTTCGAGCGACTTCATCTGGGCCGTGAGATCGTCCACCTGCGCACCGGTGCCGGCGCCGGTGCGGCTGAGCGCCTGGGCGCGTTCGAGCTTGATGGCGATCTCGTTCCGGAGCGCCTCGGCGCGGCTCGCCTCGGCGATAGCCTGCTCGATCTCGGCGCGCCGTTCGGCGGCGTCGAACTGGACCAGCATGTCCCCGGCCTTGACCTTCTGCCCTTCGCTGAAACCGATCTCGCCGACGATGCCTGCCACCTTGGCGGTGACGGTGATCGATTCATAGGCACGGACCGTGCCAACGGATTCCCGCATCTCGACGATGCGGCCGGTCTTGACCGTGTCGACCTCGACCGTCGCGGGACCGGTCGCCCCGCCGCGGGCGCGTGCCCCCTGGGCGGCCTGCTGTCCAGCCGGTTGACCCACATACGCGCCGATCACGGGCACATTGGCCAAATGGCCGCCCTTGTAGGCGTACCAGCCGCCGAAGCCTGCCGCCCCCAGCATGGCTATGACAGCGAGTTGACCGGACACACGCATGCTCGCTCCTTACTCAGTCTTTCGGCCTTTTCGGCTTTTTGGTCGAAAATGTCGGAAGTTGTCCTAGCACAATATATGCCGGGCGCTCTGGGTATAACGCAGTAAACACGATGTTTTGTATTACGATTTCGTAATCTACCCTTTCACCCCCGCAAGAGATGCCTTGACCGTGGTTCCGGCGTCCGGCATACCGGTCGACGGGACACCTCTCCCCACCGAGAGGCGCCCATCTGAAAGGATGGATCACATGACGAGCCTGCCCGCCGCGCGTCCGCGCGCGCCCTTCTTTTCATCCGGCCCCTGCGCAAAGCGCCCCGGATGGTCTCTCCAGAACCTTAAAGTCGACAGCCTCGGCCGCTCGCACCGCGCCAAGCTCGGCAAGGCGCGCCTGAAGCTCGCCATCGACCTCACCCGCGAGGTGCTCGACGTACCTGCCGATTACCGTATCGGCATCGTGCCCGCCTCCGACACCGGCGCCGTCGAGATGGTGCTGTGGTCGATGCTGGGCGCCAGGCCCGTCGACATGCTGGCCTGGGAAAGCTTCGGCGAGGGCTGGGTCACGGACGTGGTCAAGCAGCTCAAGCTCTCCGATTCCCGCGTGATCAGCGCGCCCTACGGCGAACTTCCCGACCTGAGCCAAGTCGACACCAAGACCCGCGACGTGGTCTTCACCTGGAACGGCACCACCTCCGGGGTGCGCGTGCCGAACGCCGACTGGATCGCGGCGGACCGTGAAGGTCTCACCATCTGCGACGCCACCTCGGCGGCCTTCGCGCAGAAGCTCGATTTCTCCAAGCTCGACGTGGTCACCTTCTCCTGGCAGAAGGTTCTGGGCGGCGAAGCGGCCCACGGCATGCTCATCCTCTCGCCCCGCGCGGTGGAGCGTTTGGAAACGTATAAGCCCGCATGGCCGCTCCCGAAGATCTTCCGTATGACCAAGGGCGGCAAGTTGATCGAGGGCATCTTCGAGGGCGAGACCATCAACACGCCGTCCATGCTGGCCGTCGAGGATTACATCGACGCGCTCGAATGGGCGAAGTCGATCGGCGGACTGAACGCCCTCGTGGCTAAGGCCGACGCCAACGCGAAGGTCATCCACGATTGGGTAGCGAAGACGCCGTGGATCGCGAACCTCGCCAAGGTGCCGGCAACCGCGTCGAACACCAGCGTGTGCCTCGTGATCGCCGATCCGGACGTGGTCGCCAAGGGACCCGAGGCCGTGGCGCAGGTCGCCAAGGGCATCACCTCGGCACTCGAGAAGGAGGGCGTCGCCCTCGACATCGGCGCCTATCGCGATGCGCCTCCCGGCCTTCGCATCTGGTGCGGCGCCACGGTCGAGCAGTCCGATCTGGAAGCCCTGACGCCCTGGCTCGATTGGGCCTTCGCGCAGGAAAAGGCGAAGCTCGCGCAAGCGGCTTGATGCTTCATAGCCCTCTCCCGCGAAGGGGAGAGGGTGGTCGGCTTTGCCGACCGGGAGAGAGGCTGTTGCCGACTTAGTTGCTGCCCCTCCCATCAACACAACAATTCTTCCCCTCTCCCGACCTCGCGATGCGAGGCCATCCTCTCCCGCAGAGGGGAGAGGGATTTTCAGAGGTGCACCATGCCCGCTCCCCGCGTTCTCATTTCCGACGCTCTCTCTCCCGCCGCCGTGCAGATCTTCAGGGATCGCGGCATCGACGTCGATTTCCAGCCCGATCTCGGCAAGGACAAGGAGAAGCTCGCCGCCATCATCGGCGAGTATGACGGCCTTGCCATCCGGTCCGCCACCAAGGTCACGGCGAAGATCCTCGAACAGGCCAAAAACCTGAAGGTGATCGGCCGCGCCGGCATCGGCGTCGACAATGTCGAGATTCCCGCCGCCACGGCGAAGGGCATCATCGTCATGAACACGCCCTTCGGCAATTCCATCACTACGGCTGAACATGCGATCGCCATGATGTTCGCGCTCGCGCGCCAGATCCCGCAGGCCGACGCCTCGACGCAAGGAGGCAAGTGGGAGAAGAACCGCTTCATGGGCGTCGAACTCACGGGCAAGGTGCTGGGCGTCATCGGCTGCGGCAATATCGGGTCCATCGTGGCCGACCGCGCCATCGGGTTGCGCATGAAGGTGATCGCGTACGATCCCTTCCTGTCGCCGGAGCGTGCCATCGAGCTCGGCGTGGAGAAGGTGGAGCTGGACGATCTCCTGCGCCGCGCCGACATCATCACCCTGCACGTGCCGATGACCGAGAAGACGAAGAACGTGCTCTCGGCCGAGAATATTGCCAAGACCAAGAAGGGCGTGCGCATCGTCAACTGCGCCCGCGGCGGACTCGTGGACGAGGTGGCGTTGCGCGCCGCGCTCGATTCTGGCCATGTGGCGGGAGCTGCGTTCGACGTGTTCGTCGAGGAGCCGGCAACAACCAACCCGCTCTTCGGCCATCCCAACGTGGTCTGCACGCCGCATCTCGGCGCGGCCACCACGGAAGCGCAGGAGAACGTGGCCCTGCAGGTGGCCGAGCAGATGTCGGATTACCTGCTCCAGGGCGCGATCCAGAACGCCGTGAACTTCCCATCGATCACCGCGGAGGAGGCCCCGCGCCTGAAGCCCTTCGTGGCGCTCGCCGACAAGCTCGGCTCCTTCCTCGGCCAGCTCACGGAAGCCTCGATCAAGGGCATTCGCATCGAGTATGAGGGCGCCGTGGCCGAGATGAACACCCGCGCGCTCACTTCGGCGGCCGTGACCGGCGTGCTGCGCCCGTTCCTGCAGGACATCAACATGGTGTCGGCGCCGGTCGTCGCGCGCGAGCGCGGCATCACAGTGGAGGAGGTCAAGCGCGAGAGCGCGGCCCGCGACTACGAGAGCTTCATCCGTATCATCGTGGATGCGGAGGACATGGCACGCCATGCGGGCGGCACCGTGTTCCAGGACGGCAAGCCGCGCGTGACTGAGATCCGCGACATCATGGTCGACGCCGAGTTCGCGCCGAACATGATCTACGTCCGCAACGACGACAAGCCCGGCTTCATCGGCCGCTTCGGCACCTTGCTCGGCGAGTCCGGCGTGAACGTCGCGACTTTCGCGCTCGGCCGCGACAGGCCCGGCGGCGATGCCATCTGCTTCGTGTCGGTGGACGAGCCGGTCTCCGACGAACTCCTGCGCAAGATCGAGGAGATCCCGCAGGTCAAGCGCGCCCGCGCGGTGCGGTTCTGACGGCATCTTCCGGCGAAGTGGGCACCGGTTCGCCGATAAGAAGATGCGATATGAAAGAGCATGAGGAACGCATCATGACTTCACCCTCGTCGCAGCGCTTCGTCCTGACGCTCGCCTGCGCGAACCGTCCCGGCATCGTGGCCGCCGTGGCGGGGCATCTGTCGGATGCAGGTCTCAACATTCTCGACGCCCAGCAATACGACGACACGCAGACCGATCGCTTCTTCATGCGTGTCGTCTTCGATCCCGTCTCGGGAAAGGGCGATATCGAGGCTCTGAAAAGCGGCTTCGCGCCGCTGGCCGAACGATTCGGCATGACATGGACCCTGCGCGACCCGGGCGAAAAGCGTCGGGTCATGCTGCTGGTCTCGAAGTTCGACCACTGTCTCGCGGATCTGCTCTACCGCTGGCGCATCGGCGAGCTCGATTTCGAGCCCGTCGGCGTCATCGCCAATCATCCGGCCGAAACCTACAGCCATGTGGATCTGGGCAAGGTCCCGTTCCACTGCCTCCCCGTCACGAAGGACACAAAGCTCGAGCAGGAATCCAAAGTCTGGGAGATCATCCGGGACTCGAAGGCCGATCTCGTGGTGCTCGCGCGCTACATGCAGGTGCTGTCGGACGGCCTCGCGGCGAAGCTCGCGGGCCGCTGCATCAACATCCACCACTCGTTCCTTCCCAGCTTCAAGGGCGCCAAGCCCTATCACCAGGCCCATGCCCGTGGCGTGAAGCTGATCGGCGCGACCGCGCATTACGTGACATCCGATCTCGATGAAGGTCCGATCATCGCACAGGACGTAGAGTCGATCACGCACCGCGACTCGGCCGAGGATCTCGTGCGCAAGGGCCGCGACATCGAACGCCGCGTGCTGGCCCGTGCCGTGCGCTACCACCTGGAGGATCGCATTCTCCTCAACGGCCGCAAGACGGTGGTGTTCGCGGATTAGCACCATCGTCATGCCCGCACTTGTTGCGGGTATCCACGTCTTTGCAACGGTTGAAGACGTGGATGGCCGGGACTGATCCCCGGATCATGTCCGGGGACGGCCATGACGAGGTGGGTGTCATCCCCGGCGGTCCGTTGGACCGGGAAGGGGATCCATGGCGTTGCGCCTGATCGTGGATTCCCTTCCCCTCCGGTGACACTCCGACCGGGAATGGCAAATAGCTCGCTACCGCCGCTGCTCCGCGAGCCAGATGCCGCCGAGCACCAGCGCCAGCCCGATCGCGTGATACAGGGCGAAGGGCTCGCCGAGCAGGACCACGGCCAGCAGGGCTCCGAAGACCGGCACGAGATTGACGAAGAGCCCCGCCCGCGCCGGGCCGATCAGCTCCACGCCACGGATGAAGAAGATCTGCGAGAGCAGCGAGGGCAGGAGCGCCACATAGAGCAGGATGAGCCAGCCCTTCGGGGTCGGAAACTGCGCCGTGCCCTGGATCATCTCCACGCCGACCAGGGGCACGGAGCTGGCGAAGGCCACGATCGCCATGGCGGCGAAGAACACGAGGCCCGGCATCTCCGGGCGGTAGCGCAGGCCCAGGGTGTAGACGGAATAGAACACGCAGGCGATCAGCATCCACACGTCGCCGATATTGATCGCCAGGGTCTTCAGGATCTCCCAGTCGGCCTTGACCGACACGGTGATCACGCCGGCGAGCGTGACGATCATGCCGATGATCTGCAGCGGGATCACGCGGGCGCGAAAGACGACGATCATGCCGATGAGGACGAAGACCGGGATCGAGCCCTGGAAGATGGTGAGGTTGACTGCGCTGGTGTGGTGGGCGGCGGCATAGAAGAGCGCATTGAAGGCGGTGAAGCCGAAGACCCCCATGATCAGCGTGAAGACCCAGCGCGCCCGGAACTTCGCCCACTCGGCCACGAGCCGGTGCCCGACGAGCGGCAGCAGGATCGCCACCACGACGATCCAGCGCAGGCAGGTGAGCACCATGGGAGAGACCTCGCCGATGGCGAGCCGGCCGGCGATGCCGTTGCCGGCCCACATGAGCGTGGTGAGGACCAGCAGCAAGTAAGCCTGTCCCCACAGCCCTTGCCGGAGCGAATGCAGAAATTTCATCGGGGCCAGACCTTATTGCGCTTGCCGCCGCATGCCGTTCGGCTAAACCGGCACGACAAGGAGCGGGTGACACGCATGGCCTTAAGGTTTCTGGTGGTTGAGGGCAATACGCGGGGCGCAAGGCAGGCCCACAGGCAAGCCTATGGACGAACCCTCTCGGAGTCCTATGCCGAGGTGATCCAGGGCATCGAAGGCGATGCCGTCTGCGACATCGCCTTTCCGACCGACGAGGGCGCCAACCTGCCGGATGCGGCCGGGCTCGAATCCTATGACGGCATCGTGCTCACCGGCTCGCATCTCAACATCTACGACCGCACGCCCGAGATCGTGAGGCAGATCGATCTGATGCGTGCGGTCTACGCGTCCCGCACCCCGTCCTTCGGCTCCTGCTGGGGGCTGCAGGTGGCGGCCGTCGCGGCGGATGGGGACGTGCAGCCCAATCCGCTCGGGCGCGAAGTGGGCATCGCCCGCAAGATCACGCGCACAGAGAGTGGCCAGGGTCATCCGATGCTCGAGGGACGTCCCGCGGCGTTTGACGCGCCGGCCATCCACCTCGACATGGTAACGGCCCTGCCGGGCGACTGCACGGTGCTGGCCGGCAATGCGGTCTCGCCGGTCCAGGCCGCCGAGATCCGCCAGGACGGCGGCGTGTTCTGGGGCGTGCAGTATCACCCGGAATTCTCCTTGGGCGAACTCGCCGCCATCCTGAGCCGCCGGACGGACATGCTCGTGCGGGAGGGGTTCTGCCGCACCACCGCGGACGCCATCGCCTATACCGAGGATCTGGCCGCCCTCGACAGGGACCCGTCCCGCTTCGACCTCGCCTGGCGGCACGGCGTCGACGCCGAGGTGCTCGACCCTCGGCGCCGCACCCGCGAAATCCGCAACTTCATCGAGCATCGGGTGAAGAGCGCAAAGAGCGCGCGCGGACGGGCGTGAGGCTTCTCGCTCGTCACCTCCGCACGCGCGCTTCGGCAGTGCCGACATCCTCTGCCGTCATGGGCGGGCCTGTCCCGGCCATGACGGGCTGGGTATCTTCGGGCGCGGCTGCTCAGACGGGCTCCCGTTCCGCCGCGGCGGCGTTTCTCACCTGAAGCACGGTGAGGCGCTTCGATTCACCCGTGCGGGTGGTCCAGCCGATCGATTGCCCCAGCGGGAGACCGATGAGAGCGGTCCCGATCGGCGTCAGCACCGAGATCTTTCCCTTCGAGATGTCGGCTTCGTGCGGATAGACCAGGGTGACCGTCTGCACACGGCCTGTGGTGTCATCGCGAAAGTCGACTTCGGAGCTCATGTGGACAATGTCCTCGCGGCGCTTGCCCTCGGGCAGGATATGAGCGCGATCGAGTTCCTCGGCGAGTTCCCGTGCCACGTCCGGCATCGTGTGCAGGGCCGCCGCGGCAAGGGTTGAGAGCTTTTCGTGATCGGCCGCGGTCAGAGTGATCCGTGGCTTCGCCGTGCCGCTTGTTCTCTTGGTCATTCGAAATCTCCTGTTCTTGAAGATGCCGCAGCGCGCGACGCTGCAGCAGGCACCGGGATCGTCATCGGATTCCGGTCGGTCGTGGGGTGGATTGTGGCGCGGGCGTCGGCGTCCCGGACCGTGTGGTCGTTCCGCCAATCGAAGCATCCCGAGGCGGAGGAGCGCGGTTGAGTTCGTCTGACCGTGGACAGGTCCGTTTTCGCGGCACGGAATGTCCGCATGACGAAGCGGTACCCGTGCCGGCTCAGCCGGCATCCGGCCTCACACCATGTCCCGTGGTTTAGATCGTGTGGGGCGCCCCGAGCTCGGAGCGCAGACGCGCGTTGAGCTCGGGGCTACTGGCCCGCGATGAGGTTGCCTGCCCGATGCAGGCCGCGACGATATCGTAGAAGGCTCAACATGATGGGCCGAGGCTCCTACACCGCATCGTGTTTGTCAAATGACGGCTGCGCCGCCGTTCCCGTCTGCCTTCCCGCCACTCCAGCCATATCCTGTGGAGGTGAGAGGGAAAGAGAACCGGCGACACCGTCCCGGCCTGATACCCTCCATAGTCATGGTAGGGCCGGTCTCGGCCATCTCGATGCTGTGGAGCACGGCGCCTCTCGGATTGGGATCACCGGCACAAGGCCGGTGATGATGGGACGGGTAGCAGGAGCGGTGAGCAGGCGTGAGACCGTGATGTTTGAGACCGTAATGTTCTCACTTTGTTCTTGACACAGGGTTGCATCTGAGCTATACCCTTGTGCAGATCGGTTCCTGCGAGGGGCGCGCTCGCGAGGCGTCGCAGTGACGGGAGCCGGCACGGTCCCGCGGCAGGCCTCGCACGCCTGGGAGCGCAGGAGGCCGACCTTGGGTGTCGTCCCAGCTGGTCCGCCTGAAAAGAACCGTGCGCGAGGTGCCGTCCGGCTCTTCCATCTCCCACCATCATCATCGAGCCGGGCCGCCTCTCGCGCCACCCTCGATCTCCTGAAAGGCTCGCAGCGCAAGCTGCGGGCCCCAAGGTGCTAGCCTACTGCCAGTTTCGATCCCGATACACTTGCGCAAAATCATATTCCCGCCCTTCAAGGCTCATATGATCATGGGATCGAGGCTCATTCCGCCTTGACCTGAGGCGCGCGATCCACCATGAGGGTTTGCAAGGTTTTTACCCAACCCTGGCCTTGCGCCGGGGTTTTTTTATGTGAGGCTTGAACGATGGCGAACGTGGTTGTCGTGGGCGCCCAGTGGGGCGACGAAGGCAAGGGGAAGATCGTCGATTGGTTGTCCGAACAGGCGGACGTGGTCGTGCGGTTCCAAGGCGGTCACAATGCCGGCCATACTCTCGTCATCGGCGACAAGGTCTACAAGCTCTCGCTGCTGCCCTCCGGCGTCGTGCGCCCGAACAAGCTCTCCGTCATCGGCAACGGCGTCGTGCTCGATCCGCATGCCCTCGCCGGCGAGGTGGAGCGCCTCGCCGAGCAGGGCGTCTCGATCACCCGCGAAAACCTGCGCGTGGCCGAGAACGCCACGCTGATCCTGTCCATCCACCGCGAGCTCGATGCGCTGCGCGAGAGCGGCAGCGCCGGCACGAAGATCGGCACCACCAAGCGGGGCATCGGCCCGGCCTACGAGGACAAGGCCGGCCGCCGCGCCATCCGCCTCATGGACCTCGCCGATCTCTCTGCTCTGCCTGAGAAGATCGACCGGCTGCTCACGCATCACAATGCGCTTCGCCGCGGCTTCGGCCTCGACGAGTTCGAGCCGAAGGCGATCTACGAGGAACTGGCTTCCGTCGCCCCGAAGGTGCTGCCCTACATGGATGCCGTGTGGCGCCTGCTCGACGATGAGCGCCGGGCCGGCAAGCGCATCCTGTTCGAGGGCGCTCAAGGAGCGCTGCTCGACGTGGATCACGGCACATATCCGTTCGTCACCTCGTCCAACACGGTGGCCGGTCAGGCGGCGACCGGCTCCGGCCTCGGTCCGGGCAGCGTCGGCTATGTGCTCGGCATCGCCAAGGCCTACACGACCCGCGTGGGCGAGGGGCCGTTCCCGACCGAACTCTTCGACGAGACCGGCGAGCTGATCGGCCAGAAGGGCAAGGAGTTCGGCGTGGTGACCGGGCGCAAGCGCCGCTGCGGCTGGTTCGACGCCACCCTCGTGCGCCAGACGGTGCGCACCTCCGGCATCGACGGCATCGCGCTGACCAAGCTCGACATCCTCGACGGGTTCGAGACGATCAAGATCGGCGTCGGCTACAGGCTCGATGGCGAGACCATCGATTACTTCCCGGCAAGCCAGGGCGCCCAGGCACGGGTCGAGCCGATCTACGAGGAGATCGAAGGTTGGAGCGGTTCGACCGCGGGAGCGCGCTCCTGGGCTGACCTGCCGGCACAGGCGATCAAGTATGTCCGCCGCGTCGAGGAATTGATCGGAGCGCCCGTTGCCGTGCTCTCCACCTCGCCGGAGCGTGACGACACAATCCTCATGAAGAACCCCTTTGAGGGTTGACGACGGAGCCGCGGCGGGTCATTCCCAAAGAGAAATGGCAGATTATTACCCTCTCATCGCACGAGCCGTCGAAGGCTTGCCCGAGCAGACGCCCGACAAGCGGCACGCCGTCTACGAGCGTGCCCGCACGGCTCTGATCGCTCAGCTGCGTTCGCTCAACCCGCCCCTGACGGAAGCGGAGATTCAGCAGGAGGGCCGCTCCCTCGACGAGGCCATCGAGCGGGTCGAGGCGGACTATGCCGTACCATCCGCCGGGGTCGATGCCGTCTCGCCCACGCCCGCCGGCGATCAGCCTGTGTCCGAGGGATCTCGGAGCACGGGTTCGGTCCATGGCCTGCGTGCTCCTGCTCCTCACGCCGCCGCGGAGGAAGAGGCCGAGGATGCCTATGCGGAGCCGGCGGTGGCGCGGCCCAAGATCGACAGCCGTCCTCATCCGGCCATGCAGGGCAAGGGGCGGATCCGGACGATCATCTTCGGCTCGGTGCTCGCGCTCGTGATCGCCGCGATCGCGGCCTTCGCCTTCCTGTGGCGCGACAAGCCCGAGGATCTCGCTCCCGAACCTCCCGTCGCCCAGGCGCCGCAGCCGGCTCCGGCCGATTCCAAGATCAACGAGCGGGTCGGCGGACAGGCTCCTCCCACGACGGCTCCTGCTCCTGCGGCCCCCCGTCAGGAGACAGGTGTGGTGCAGCGCGCGGTCTTCTATGAGGAGGATCCGGCCAATCCGCAGACCCCCAAGGCGCAGGTCGGACGCGTGACGTGGCGTCTCGAGGACGTGAATCCCGGTCAGGGGCAACCGCTCGAGAAAGCGGTCAGCGCCCTGATCGAGGTGCCCGATGCCGGGTTGACGATGCGCATGGTGCTCAGGCGCAATCTCGACGCGACGCTGCCCGCTTCGCACACGGTCGAACTCACCTTCACCACTCGCGAGGGCGATACGAACCGCGTCATCCGGGACGTCGGGTTGTTGCAGTTCAAGGACGAGGAAGCGGCCCGCGGAACCCCGGTTGCCGGGCTTCCGGTGCCGGTGCGCGAGAACCTGTTCCTGATCGGCCTCTCCAACCTGCAGGTCGATGTGGCACGCAACACCCAGCTGTTCGTGCGCCGCAACTGGATCGACCTGCCGGTGCGGATGGTGTCCGGGCAGCGCGCGATCCTGAGCTTCGAGAAGGGCGGCTCCGGCACCCAGATCCTGAACGACGCCTTCAATCAGTGGCAGTAAGGCAGGGCAAACCTGACAACAAAAAGCCGCGCCCGTAGCGCGGCTTTTTTATGAATTCATCGGTGGCCGATTTAAGCCTCGGCCGCCGAGGTTTCGATCTGGGTCAGGTTCTTCTTGACCGCTTCCTGCACCTTCTCGAAGGCCCGCACCTCGATCTGGCGGACCCGTTCGCGGGACACGCCGAACTCGGTTGAGAGCTCCTCGAGGGTGATCGGATCGTCCGACAGGCGGCGCGCCTCGAAGATGCGGCGCTCGCGCGGATTGAGCACGGAGAGCGCAGAGCGCAGGGCCGCCAGCCGGTTCTGGCCTTCTTCCTCCTCGACGAGCACCTGCTCCTGGCTCTGGCCGCTGTCGACGAGCCAATCCTGCCACTCGCCGCCGCCTTCGCCTTCATCACGCAGGGGTGCATTGAGGGACGCGTCGCCGCCGAGGCGGCGGTTCATGTCCACCACGTCCTGCTCGGTGACGCCGAGCTGGGTCGCGATCTGCTTGACCTGATCGGGGCGAAGGTCGCCTTCCTCGAAGGCGGAGATGCGGCCCTTGGCCTTGCGAAGGTTGAAGAACAGCTTCTTCTGGTTCGCGGTGGTGCCCATCTTCACGAGGGACCAGGACCGCAGGATGTATTCTTGAATTGCCGCCTTGATCCACCACATGGCATATGTGGCGAGGCGGAAGCCCTTGTCGGGCTCGAAGCGTTTGACGGCCTGCATCAGGCCGACATTGCCTTCGGACACCACTTCGCCGATCGGCAGGCCATAGCCGCGATAGCCCATGGCGATCTTGGCGACCAGGCGCAGGTGGGACGTCACGAGCTTATGGGCCGCTTCGCGATCTCCATGCTCGCGCCAGCGTTTGGCGAGCATGTACTCCTCATGCGGCTCAAGCATGGGGAAGCGACGGATCTCGTCGAGATAGCGCGAAAGGCCCCCTTCATTGGCAAGCACCGGAAGCGCTGTAGCCATATCTTCTCCTCCTTTGGCTCCCTCACCACGAGGCAAGCCTCGGGCGGCCCCCCTCCATGGCCGGCCGCCCTGCCCCTATATAAGCGGTTCGACCGTGTCCGAATAGAGGCGTCAGGCTTCAAGACGTGGTGAACGCTCCAGAGTCGCAAGGGTGCCAGCGTGACCTCTTTTTGCGACCGATTGACGCTAAATCTCAGCCCGCAAAGCCTCAAGAAGCCCAGTCATATCCCGGGGGAGGGGGCTCTCGAAACGCAGGAATTCTCCGCTCCGCGGATGTTCGAACCCGAGGATGGCAGCATGCAGGGCCTGCCGGTTCAGAGCCTTCAGCGCCTCCTTGGAAGGTTCCGCGAGGCGGTTCGCCTTGGTCTTGAAGCCGGAGCCGTAGGTCGCGTCGCCCAGGAGCGGATGGCCGAGATGGGCCATGTGGACCCGGATCTGATGCGTGCGCCCGGTCTCCAACTCGCACCGGACCAGGCTGGCCAGAGGCTGGGCGGGGGGCAGGCCTTCCAGGACCTCGTAATGGGTGATGGCATAGCGGCCGCGATCCTCGCCCACCACGACGATCTTCTCGCGGTTGTGCGTGCTGCGGGCGAGCGCCGCCTCCACGGTCCCTCGCCGCCGCTCTGGCGCACCCCAGAGGATCGCCAGATAGGCACGCTCCAGCGGCCCCGTCCGGCCGTGGTCGGCGAATTGCGCCGCGAGAGCCTGATGGGCAAGGTCGTTCTTGGCCACCACCAGCAGGCCCGACGTGTCCTTGTCGAGACGGTGGACGATGCCCGGCCGCTTCACGCCGCCGATCCCCGAAAGGCTTTCGCCGCAATGGGCGATGAGGGCGTTCACCAGGGTGCCGGAATCGTGTCCGGCCGCCGGGTGGACGACGAGCCCTGGCGGCTTGTCGATGACGATCACGTCGTCGTCCTCATAGACGACGGTGAGATCGATCGCTTCGCCGGCGGGTTCCGCCGGGACGGGCGGCGGAACGACGAGGGTGATCCGGACGCCGCCCGCAACCTTCCGGTTCGGATCGAGCACCGGAACGTCATCGACGGCAACCTGGCCCTCGCGAATAAGCGCCTGCAGGCGACTTCGCGACAGATCAGCTTGCAGGCGTGCCAAGACCCGATCCAGCCGGTCCGCCGCCGTGCCGTCTTCCAAAAGCCATTCCTGTCGCGTTGCGTCGTTCACCGCATCCTCATTTAACCTGGGCCATTCGCTTTTTTCAGCAAAAGGACTTGAAGGGATTCAGAAGGGTGGTTATACGAGCGGCCTCCACCTTGCTAGCTCCCTTCGTCTAGCGGTCTAGGACGTCGCCCTCTCACGGCGAAAACAGGGGTTCGAGTCCCCTAGGGAGCGCCAAGGTTTCAGGCAAATCAAGGCTTTTGTTGCCTACAGGTCTTGCCTACAGGTCGCCTCGATGGTTCGATAGCAAAGCCTATCCATGCCTATGCATGAGCCATGCCGACCAAACGCCCAACCCCCAAATCAGATACCCTCTATCTCCAACGGATCGGGTCCAGATGGTATGCCCGCGTCCCGGTTCCCAACAAGCTGAGGCCCAAGCTCGGCCCTTACCTCCGTAAGTCCCTTGAGACCTCCGACATCAGAGAGGCCAGGGAGAGGCGATGGGAGGTTGTCTCATGGGCCAAGGCGAGGATTGCCCGCGAGGTAGGGGAGGGGGAGCGCAGAAAGCCGCTCGACCACTCAGCCGGCTACGAGACCTTCAGAGCCAAGCTAAGAGACGAGATAGGGCCTGCCTATGTGGTCAATGCCTTCGACGGGGAGGAGATGCTAAATCCTGATCTTGAGAGGCTTGTCGACCAGTTGGAGGAGACAGAGGCTCCGAGGGAGCTATTCAAGGCGGTCGGGGACCATGTGCAGGGTATTCCCACTATCTCCGAAGTTTTGGAAGACTATCTCGGTAAGAACCCCAAAGGCTCTCGAACGACAGAGGCAAACTATCGGACGGCTGTTAAGCTCTGGATTGCTTCTCATGGGGACAGGCCCCTCAGAGGGATCACCCGCAAGGTCGCCTTAAGCTGGCTCAACGAGGTTGCAGAGGGCAAATCTCGGGACACTATCAAGCGTTACGTTACGGTCCTCTCTAATCTGTGGCGATGGTCACATAGAGAGTTGGACGAGAGGCCAGCAAACCCGTTCCATGAGTTGCAGCAGGACGCCGACGTTAAGGGCAAATCATCGGAAAGCTATGGGTTCTTCAATGATGCGGAGTTGGTTCGTGCCTTTCATGCCATCGAGAATGATGAGGAGCTAAGGGCCGTCTTTCTCATCTCGATCTATACAGGCTTCCGCCTTGACGAGTGCATTAGGGCAGAGCGGAAAGACCTCCACGGCATCGAGTGTTATGTCCTTATGAAGGGGAAGACCGGGAACGCTGCCCGCGTTGTTCCTGTCCATCCAAGACTGAGGGACATCCACGTTCCTCCCGGTGCTAAAGCTGATGTCCTGTCTGTGCGCTTTGGACGAGCCATGAGGAAGATCAAGATGCCTAAAGGCAAGACTTTCCACTCCCTCCGGAAAGCCTTCACCACGGCTCTAGAACGGGCCGATTGCCCAGAAGCCATCGCTGCCAGGCTACTCGGCCATTCCCCTCTAGGATTGACGTACAAGATCTATTCTCAGGGGCGTGAGGCCAAGCAACTTCTGCATTGGGTGGAAATGGTGAAGCATCCAGTATGAGAAGCCGTCGTTGGCGACCTTCGGGCGCTGTCAGATAGGTAGCGAAGCCGTCCTATTTTGCTGTCTACGACCCAGAAGTGAAGAGACCAAGCCCGAGTAGTAGGGGGAGATAGGTGCCTTCTTACGTCTGAGCTATTGCCCCATTAGGGAGGCGCCTGATCGGCCTGTAGGTCCCGACACTCCCCCTCTCCTGGTACAGACCAAAGGTGGGCGGACGATGCTTCTTGATCCGTAATCCTTTCTTATCCTCCTCCGTCACTGTGAGCCTTGCAGCTTGCCCGATGGTCGAGCGAAGAGAGGTGATGGTGGCTCCGTCGTGCTTCATCGCGAGGGGAATGTCCGGCGAGTGGCCAGCATCCAGTAGGGCGCGAGCTGCGGTGAAGAACGGTGTGAGGGATTGGCAAACGGGAACCCCGTTGAGCCGAGCCTCATAAACCTGTCCCTTACAGGTGAGTTTGTGCCGATGGATAGTGAGTTCGATAGTCATTGCTGCTTTGTTCGTTGCAGGATGAAAAAATGGCCCCGTAATGGTGTGCTTACGGGGCCGTTGAGAGGTGCAGTGATGGTTCGTCTAAGGTCAGGAGATGGGTTAGGACTTCCTACCGATTTGAGGCGTCCTACGAGTTCGTGATCCGGAAGCTCCATGCAAGAATACGCCAGGAACAGGGGGGAAACCGATGGAAAGCAAAGAACGAAACCCGGACTGGACAAGGGACGAGTTGATCCTCGCTCTTGATCTTTACATCCGGTTTAAGGGCAACCCTCCCGGAAAGACGAGCCAGGAAGACCTTATGCTCTCGCAACTCCTCAACAGGTTGGGGAGCGAGTTCGGTAAGCCGGGATCGAAATACCGGAACGCAAACGGCGTTTACATGAAGTGCATGAACTTCCGCCGCTTCGATCCGGCCTACAAGAACTCGGGAAAGGTCGGATTACAGCGGGGAAACAAACTTGAGGAAGAGGTTTGGCGCACCTTCGCAGACAAGCCTGAACTGTTGCGAGAAGTGGCCTCGGCCATCTCGGACCATGTGCTGAATGATGACAGCAACCTTGCTCCAGTCGATGATGATGAGGAGACCGTCGAAGCGGATGAGGGGCGGTTACTCACGCGGGTGCATCGACATCGCGAGCGGAGCAAGAAAATCGTCAATAAGAAGAAAGACGCGATCCTGAAGAAGACCGGAAGGTTGGCTTGTGAGGCTTGTGACTTCGACTTCCAGGCAGCCTATGGAGCGAGAGGCAGCGGTTTTATCGAAGCACACCATACCAAGCCAGTCCACACGCTCCGGCCCGGAGATAAGACCAAACTTGAGGACTTAGCTCTGCTTTGTGCGAACTGTCACCGGATGGTCCATGTGCGTCAGCCTTGGCTTACCGTCGAGACGCTGCGGGCTACTATTAAAGCTGCTTCGGAACCGGCTGCCAAGGACACTTCAAAAGGCGACCTAGCTCCATCTCCTCAGAGCGCGTTCACATAGCCTGAAGAAGTCATTGCTCATCTCCGCCTATGCTGGTGAGGTTGCGTGTCTTGACAGCTTTCACGATGAGATTGTCCCGTCGGATGTTTAGCGGGTCTCCGTCGCGGTGCCTGACGTGGAAGGCAGGGCCTTCGACATCCATGATGAGACGTGCCACCCTTGGGGTGTTGTGCTTCCAGTCCGACACCTTCACTGTTCGGACATTCCAGCACCAGTTTGGACTGAAGCCTCGGGCGATGAGACGGTCGTAATCCTCGGGAAACACCTTAGCAACTTTGTCGCTGTTTGCGAGAGGAACGAGAAGGACCGCCTTACCGTCCCGATCAGTTGACCTGATAGGAGTGCGGAGGGGTTTGATGGTCATTGCTCTATGAGTGTTTATTGAACGGATGCAGAAAGACAGAGGACTGAAGGATTGAAGCGAAGTGCCTGCCTCTCATGGCGGAAGAGACAGCCCCTGAGGGGAAGGCTGACAATAGGTGGATGCGATGCACTTCAGATCCCCCTGAAGGTGCATGTAAACCTTTGAAGTAGGGAGACTTACGATAACCCTTCTTCTCTTCCTTCAATGAAGACTTCAGAGAGGAGATTAATGAGAGGAAGAAGAGGAGGTGATCCACTCAGGGAAACATGCGAAGGGACACTTCAGTAACCTTTAGTTCCCCCCTGTAGTCCCCCATGACATCATCAACCCTTCACTGCCCCTGTCCTCAGTGATGGTCTCCGTCTACCGGCTTGGGTTAGCCGTCTTTCCTCTAAGGGTGAGTGGGAATGTCCGTGCAGTGCCGCTGCACTTTTCTGTTTCTCCTGATGGAGGTCAGTAATGAGGTGCAGCACCACTGCACCGACGAAAAGTGCAGTCACTGCACCTGTGCCTTTACCTGGGGGTGCAACCCAATGTCGGTGCAGCATGACTGCACTTGTGGTCAACCGATCTGATCCAACCTCCCGAGAAGCCGAGCGACGCTCGTCGGGTGCCACAGGCCACCTCTTGGAGTTTCCAACCCTGCGCTATTCAGAGCCTCAGCGATGTCCCTGAGGCTGGCGTTTGCTTCCTTCAACGGGAGGACGATCCCCTCTAACTTCTTAGCTCTGGCATTGGCGTTGGCCTTCAAGACCTCATTACGTTTCATGGTCTTATCCCGAAGTCCCCCGAGCTTCTGCCCCCGAGCCTTAGCCTCCCTCAATGCAGCTTTGGTCCGCTTTGAGATGAAGTCCCGCTCCTGTTCCGCGAGGGCCGCATAGATGTGCAGTTGGAACTTGTCGGCATAGGGCATCGACGCGACACGGAAGGACAGCTTGGGATCGTCCATGAGGGACGCGATGAAAGAGACCTTGCGGGACAGTCTGTCGAGCTTAGAGACGAGGAGGGTGGCTCCAACCTTCTTGGCAAGGTCGATAGCCTTCCGAAGCTCGGGCCTGTCCCCGTTTGCGCCACTCTCAATCTCGATGAACTGCCCGATCACCTCCCAAGGCTCCGGGGAGTAGGTGTCGAGATAGAGGGCAATGTCTCTGGTCTGTGCCTCAAGGCCGAGACCGCTCTTTCCCTGGTCCTCTGTCGAAACACGCCGATAGGTCACGTAACGATGCATGGTCTTCTCCTCGTCAACGCGATGGGAGAAGAGTAATGCAGTCCGTATCAAAAGTCAACGTACGTTGTGTATGTAACGAGCGGGTAAGGGAGGGCATAGGAACAAGCGGGAGCTATGCCTAGTTGGACGTTATGCCCCGCTACTACTGTCACATCCAGCAAGGTGAGAAGCTCATCCAAGACCCCAACGGAGTTGAGCTTCCCAGTCTTGATGCCGCTCGAATGGAGGCCTTCGACGGCATCCGCGACATTCTTGCGGCAGGTATCAGGCGCGGAGACGATGACGCGTTAGACGATGTCCTCATCATCACAGACGAAACCGGTCGGGAGCTAATGACGATCCCGTTCACCGAGGCATTGCCACCGCGCCTCCGTCGGCCATGACCACCCCAGCCGGGTCGCTCAAGGACGCCCATTGTGGTGCGTCAGGTAGGGTATGGTCTGGAGCCTAGCCGTAGGTGTCTAGGGTCGCTGCTATCGTCGCTGCTGAGGCATGGCGGAGGGGGGGTATGGGGGAGCATGGGCTCGGCGCTCCAAAGATACAGGCTTTCAGATTTTTCCACCAGAACATGCGGGCAAACGACAAAAACCCCGTTGAGATGCCTCAACAGGGGTAGACTTGGCTGTACATTCAGCCTAATGTTCACCGTTTGGTCTCGGAAGGCGAGGCGGCGCTGGGTCTGATCCACCCTACGACGTTGAACCTTCCGATCCGCCGACCCTGGGGGCTAGGCGGGGTGACACTGGTTCGTCAGAGTTCACATTATGTGAACTGTCCCAGCGTTTCGGTCAAGCCAGCTCCCGCTAAAAATAGGAGCCGTAAATGGCTTTAGGTATCTTGGGGCAATGGAGCCTCGACGACTTGAGAAAGACCCGCGTGTGGGAAAAGGCGTATCCTATCTATGGGTATGACCCCTCCGAGTGGCGGCGGGACGCCTTCGGTAACGTGATCCGCAAGCAGGACCACGGAGACCGTAACTCCCCATTCGGCTGGGAGATTGACCACATCCATCCGAAGGCTCTGGGTGGGTTGGATGACCTGAGCAACCTTCGCCCCTTGCATTGCCGCAAGAACGCCTCTCTGGGCGGTCGCTTGGCTTCCCTGCTGGGTAGCGTCTAAGGCCCCATAGACTAAAGGATGGGGTCTCCATGGACCCCATCTCTTGCCTACAAGACTTGCCTACAGTCGATAGGAAAAAGCGTTAAATACCAACGGTAGACCCGGGTTGCTTCGCCCTCTCACGGCGAAAACAGGGGTTCGAGTCCCCTAGGGAGCGCCATCAATCATGGCAGGTGTTGAGTATTAAGGGCTCTAGACCCGTGTTCGTCTCAAGCGAGGTTCGATGGACTTGAGCTGGGACAATGGTTGTTCCCGCTTCCGCCTGATTTAGCTTCTTCACGGCGATGCTTGTAGAACGTCTTCGATTACATAGATCGGTAAGTACCTCTAAACGTAGGTATCGGTTGTAGAAGCCACCCTTAGTTTTATAGCATTCTATGTTATCGCAGTAGCAATGGCGCGGAATGATGGAATCTAGGGGTGCCACCATAGGTTGTCGCGCATCGAGTTGCTCGGTTGAGCAAGTGAAAACTTGCTCCAACATAGAACTACTACTCTGCATCAGTTATGGTTTCAGCCACAGTCAAATTGTTCCAGCGGAAGATATTCGCCGCGGCGTCTTAACACCAGAGATGCCTTGCGGCTTCAACCAAGCTTCTGACTGCTCATACCGGAGGGTGAGTCTATGAGCATAGATTTGCCTGATGACGTGCCGCAGGGATTACAGCGCGAGGGTCTGACCGTGCGATCGCCGGCTCCTGAAAACAGCCAGATCATTGATCAGGTTTGGCACTCCAACAAGCTCGACGAGCTGGAGAATGCCCTGAACTCGCAGATCTCTCCGCAGAGATTCTTACATTTCTCGTCTGGTGAGGACGCTGACGGCAAACTTGCGTATCAAGGCCAAGGCCACTTCGGCATATTCCAGCTGCGGATCGGGCGAGAGATCAATGTCCTCCTGGAGGCCGAGGAGGCAAACAACCGGATGGCGTTCGTCAGGAGTGTATCGGGAACGGGAGAGCTCCTCCTAAACAGGAAAGTGTTCTCCCATTCTGCGGATCGGGCGGTCATTTTTCCATCTGGTCTAGAGAGAATAGTGAGATTCGCTCAGGACACGGAAATCAAGGTCTTCATGGCGAGTCGCGTGAGGATGGCGGAATGCTGCGCCAAGCTCTTGGGGCACGACCTTCCGGGCTTCGTCGACTTCGACATTCAGGTTGATCTCGAGGGGGCCTCCGCACGCAGCTGGATGCGGCTTCTCAGCTATGCCGAGGCTGAACTGGCCGACCCTTACGCTTTCATCCGGCAGTCGCCCGTGGCCTGGCAACAGTTCGAGGAGCATCTGCTCACCGGCTTTCTCCTGTCCCACCGACACGCGTACTCGCAAGCCCTGCTGGCCCCGCAGGCAGCGGCCGTCCCGTTCTACGTCAAGCGGGCGGAGGCTTACATCGAAGCGCATTTCGCCGAACCTTTGTCCCTGGCCGAGATCGCCGCGCAGGCGGGCGTGAGCGCACGCAGTCTGCAAAGCGGGTTCCAGAGCTTCCGCAACATAACGCCGATGGGATTTGTGCGTTCGGTGCGGCTGCGGCGGGCGCATGAAGCGCTACTGGCAGCCGATCCGGCCATCACGACGGTCACGCAGATCGTCCTGGCCTGCGGCTGGATGCACTTGGGCGAGTTTGCAACAGCCTACCGGCGGGTCTTCGGCAGGACGCCGCGGCAGACACTGCACAAGAACTCGCGCTTGTAAGCCTCGCATGTCGGAGAGTCATCCATGAGCCAACGCATGCCAAATGCTATGCCGCAGGACTTGTATGACCAGGGTCATGCGCCGCAATCCCCAGCCACGCCGACTCACCAGATTATCGATCAAGTCTACCATTCCCAAAGGCTCGACGAACTTGAGCATGTTCTGAATGTACAAGTCGCTCCGCAGAGGTTCGTGAATGCCCCGGAAGGCGAGCAAGCTGATGGTATGCTCGCCTTCCGGGGCCAACTCGATTGCGGGGTCCTGCGCGTACGCGTCGGGCGTAACATCGACATCGTTGTCGAGTCAGAGGAGGCCGATGATCGGATGGCGTTCGTCATGACCGCATCGGGAGCGGGAGAATTCCTCCTGAACAGGAAAGCGTTTTCCTACTCAACGGACCAGGCCATCGTCATGACCTCGGGCTCCGAACGGGTGTTAAGGTTTGCACAGGAAACCGAGGCGAGGGTTCTTTTGGCGAGCCGCGTGAGGATGGCGGAATGCTGCGCCAAGCTTTTGGGGCGCGACGTTCCGGGCTTCGTCGACTTCGACGTTCAGGCCGACGTTAATACAGCCTCAGGGCACCATTGGATGCGGCTTCTCAGCTATGCCGAGGCTGAACTGGCCGACCCTTACGCTTTCATCCGGCAGTCGCCCGTGGCCTGGCAACAGTTCGAGGAGCATCTGCTCACCGGCTTTCTCCTGTCCCACCGACACGCGTACTCGCAAGCCCTGCTGGTCCCGCAGGCGGCGGCCGAGCCGCTCTATGTCAAGCGGGCGGAGGCTTACATCGAAGCGCATTTCGCCGAACCTTTGTCCCTGGCCGAGATCGCCGCGCAGGCGGGCGTGAGCGCGCACAGCCTGCAAAGCGGGTTCCAGAGCTTCCGCAACACCACACCGATGGGATTTCTGCGCTCGGTGCGATTGCGGCGGGCGCATGAGGCGCTGCTGGCGGCCGATCCGGCCATCACGACGGTGACACAGATCGCCCTGACCTGCGGCTGGATGCACTTGGGCGAGTTTGCAACAGCCTACCGGCGGGTCTTCGGCAGGACGCCGCGGCAGACACTGCACAAGAATTCACGGTTGTAAGACATACCCGCCTACGGGTATGTCCCTGGGCCGACACATGCCTGCTGCGCCAGATCAGGAAGATGACGGGGTGGCGCCCGCCGCCCCGACGGTGTGCTCTCACTCGGCGGGAGTCAGGCGTGCCGTCGGTGACGGGGCGATGTCCCGGGCCGGCCTGAAGACGAAGTAGGCGAACAGCAGCATCGCGGCCAGCACGATCAGCGAGGCGATCGCGGCAACCGGGTCGAAAGCCGCGTAGCCGAGATGAAGGGCGGCCACGGCGACGGTCAGAACAACGGTGCCGACCGACCAGACGATGACCTGGGTCAGGGCCAAGCGGCTCGTGTCGAGAGCTGGACGGCGCTCGTAGTAAATGCCGAAGAGAAACAGGGATACCCATCCGAGCAGGTTGAGATGCGCATGGGCGGGCATGATCGAATGGTCTTGCGATGCCGCCATTCCGATGCCCATCGCCATGCCTGCGATGACGAACAAAACAGCAAGCTTAAAGCTCAGTGACGAAGCGGTCATAGAAGTCCTCCGGAAAGTATTCCCTGGTTGCTCGTTTTCGTTTTACTACAACCGCGAGCACAATGTCCGATGTGTGAAAAATCACAACGGATATTCGATGTAAATTCGGGATAAAAACTTAATATCATTGCGTATAATGACCGTTGTCTTGCACGTATCCCTTCGTCTTTCCAAAGGAGGAGGAAACAATAAGAAAACGGCCCGCGGAGCGGGCCGTCAAAGAAACGTGCGAGGGGGTCAGCTGCGCTGCGTCACCCGCTCGGCACGGGATCCCGATGTTTTCTGCTTCCGGCCCTTCGCTTTCTTCCAGGACGGTCTCATACGGGATTTGCGGGCCATGGGCACACTCCTTCAGGCTTCATGCGATTGACTGCTTCCGACTCTTGGGATCAGTTCTCTCCAGACCCTCGCGCTGCTCGTTTCTGTTCGCGCGGCGCTCGCTGGCAGAACCTTCATCCCGAGGCCGATGACCTGAGGTTTCCGAGGCAGGATGCACGATGCTGGTGTTCACGCTCCGCTCGGCCAAGCCTTGGGCACGGTCGTCAGGCTTGCCGGCCATAGACTCACCCTTTGCCTTGGACATCGCTGCGGTGCGAGCCGGCTCCCATGCCCTGCTGATCCTGGAGAGCATGTTCGCAACGCTCCACATGGCTTGCCGCACGCTGCTGCATTTCCTGAGCATTATGGCAAGGGTTCTCGATCTCCTGATGGCAGAACTGGCACTTCATGGCGGTCTCCTTTGCAGCATGGACAGGAGACCAACGTAGAGGCCAAGTGAGGGTTCCGCCCGTCAATCGACCGCTTCATGGCGAAGCTTTGGAGAAACAGGCGGCTTCCTCATCTCAGCCATAGAGATAGCGCGGCAACCAGAGGCCGATCCCCGGGAAGATGTAGAACATCGCCATGGCGACAATCACGAGGAACAGGAACGGCATGACGCCTGCGAAGATGTCGTTGATGCTCACATGCGGCGGCGCGATGCCCTTCAGATAGAAGGGCGCCATGGCGACCGGCGGCGACAGGAACGACGTCTGGATGTTGAGCGCGATCAGAATGCCGAAGAAGATCGGATCGATGCCGAAATTGTCGAGGAGCGGGAGGAAGATCGGCACGAAGATCACGACGATTTCCGTCCACTCCAGCGGCCAGCCGAGCACGAAGATGATGACCTGGGTCAGGATCAGGAACCAGAAGGGCGAGAGGTTCAGGTGCGTGACGAAGGCCTCGATCGGCTGATGGCCGCCGAGGAAGGCGAAGATGGACGAGAAGATGAAGGATCCGACGAAAAGCCAGCACACCATGGCCGATGTGCGCGCGGTCAGGATCACCGATTCCCTCAGCTTGCCGAAGGAGAGCGAGCGATAGGCTCCTGCGAGCAGAAGGCTGCCGAGCGCGCCGACGGCGGCAGCCTCGGTCGGCGTTGCGATGCCGAAGAAGATCGCGCCGAGCACCGAGAGGATGAGCAGTGCCAATGGGAAGAACGAGGTCGCGAGCGACCAGAAGACTTTCACCAGAGGAATTTTGCGCTGCTCTGCAGGAAGCTTGGGCGCCAAGCTCGGATTGAGGGCGCAGCGGATGAGCACGTAGAGCATGTAGAGCCCGGCCAGCATGAGGCCCGGGAAGAGGGCGCCGGCATAGAGCTTCGGCACGGACACGCCGGCCGTGGCGCCGTAGAGGATCAGCATGACGCTGGGCGGAATGAGGATGCCGAGGCAGCCGCCCGCGCAGACCACGCCGGCGGACAGCCGCACGTCGTATCCAGCACGCAGCATGGCCGGGAAGGCGAGAAGGCCCATCAGGGTCACGACCGCGCCGACGATGCCCGTCGCGGTGGCGAACAGAGCGCAGGTCATCAGCGTGGCGATGGCCAGCGAACCGGGGAGCCCACCGACGGCGATCTGGATCGAATGGAACAGGCGATCGAGAATATTGGCCCGCTCGATGATATAGCCCATGAAGACGAAGAGCGGGATCGCCACGAGGGTATCGTTCGTCATCACCGAATAGGCGCGCTGCACCACGAGAGCAAAGACGATGTCGCCCATGGCGAAGTAGCCGAAGCCGAAGCCCAGGGCCATCAGCGTGAACGCGATGGGAAATCCGAACATGATGAAGACCACGAACAGGCCGAGCATCAGCACGCCCAGTTCGGGATTTCCGAGCCCCCATGATGCCAGCATCAGACAGTCCCCTTCGTAAGGCCTTGTTGTTCGGCTTGTTCGAGAATGAGCTTTTCGGTTTCTTCCACGTCATGAAGCCGTGGCGGCCATTCGCCCTGGCGCAGGCAGACGATGCAGCGGATCACCTCCGCTACGCCCTGGAACGCCATCAGCACGCCTACGATGGGAATGAGCGCCTTGAACGGATAGATCGGCGGACCGTTAGGCGAGTTCATGGAATGCTCGTTCATGAGCCAAGACATCTGGGAGAATGGGATGCCAGCATAGATGAGAGCGAGAATGCCGGGGAAGAAGAACAGGAAATAGAGCACGAGGTCCAATCCCGCCTGCCGCCGAGGGGGCCAATTGCGGTAGAGGAAGTCGCCTCTCACATGGCTGTTGCGTGCGAGCGTGTAAGGGCCTGCCACCATGAAGAGCAGGCCATAGAACATGTAGCTTGCGTCGAACGCCCACTCGGTCGGGGCCCGCAGCACATAGCGCGAGAACACCTCGTAGCAGACGGCGAAGGTCAGAGCGACGATCGACCAGGCCACCGTTTTTCCGATGAAGGTATTGATGCGGTCGATGAAATAGACGAAGCGCATGGATCGAAGCCCTTTCAGGAGTCTTCGGAACGTGTCGCGAGGGCGGCATTCACTGTGCCGCCCTCGTTTTTGAGAAGAACCGTTCAGGCAGGAACAGGCGTTCCTGCCATTCTTCAGGTCGTCTTGAAGAAGTGGTCGTAGGCCATGTCGCGCGACGGCTCGTTCAGGCGCTCGTAGGCATAGGTGCGCTGGACCCAGGCCTTCTGGCTGTCGATCACCTTCTTGAAGAAAGGATCCTTCGAGAATTCGTCGATGACCTTGTTCCAGGCATCGAGCTGCGCCTTCAGCACAGAGTCGGGCGTCCTCACCACCTTGACGCCGCGGGCGCGGATGGCTTCGAGGTCTTTCGAGTAGCGGTCGAGAGCCTTCCAGGACATGTCCGCCGATTCCGACTCGGCCGCATACTTGATGATGGCTTTCAGCTCGGCCGGAAGCGCATCGTACTTCGTCTTGTTGAAGATGAGTTCGAAGGTTTCGCCTGATTGGTGATAGCTCTGAAGCATCAGGTTCTTCGAGACGTCGGGGAAGCCGAGCACCAGATCCGAGGACGGATTGTTGAACTCGGCACCGTCGATGACGCCGCGCTCCAGAGCCGGCACAATTTCGCCGCCCGCGAGGATCGTGACGGCAGCGCCGAGCTGGCGGTTGAGATCGGCCGCAAGACCGACGGTACGATACTTTAATCCCTTGAAGGCATCGGCCGATGTCACTTCGCTCTTGAACCAGCCGAGCGGCTGCGCCGGCATTGGACCGGAGAGGAAACCGACGAGGTTGAGCTTCAGGATCTGGTTCTGCAGCTCGTTGTAGAGGTCGTAGCCGCCGCCATAGTTCATCCAGCCAAGGAACGAATTGGCGTTCCAGCCGAAAGAGGGGCCGGTCCCGAAGAGCGCGAAGGCCTTGTTCTTGCCGTACCAGTAGGCGGCGACGCCGTGGCCGCCATCGAGGATGCCGGCATGCACCGCATCCTGCAGCTGGAAGGCGGGAACGACAGCCCCGGAGGCGAGAACGTCGATCTTCAGACGCCCCCCGGACATGTCGTTCACACGCTTGGCGAAGTCGTTGCAGAATTCATGGAAGATGTCCCGGTTCGGCCAAGTTGATTGGAACTTCCATGTGGCGGTCTGGGCTCTGGAGACCTGGGGAGCCGCGACCGTTGCTGCTGCTCCCAAGCCGGCGACCTGCAGGAACCGGCGGCGAGATTGCTTGGATGCACTCGAAGTCTTTGACGCAGATAATTTGTCTTTCTTCACAGCTTCCTCCCGGGCCCCTCATTATTGTGAAGGATCGCGTTTTCTTGCGATCGAACGCGTATTCCTCAAGTGATGGTGCGTCATTTTGGCAGCACGTGCAAGTGGGCACAGATGAAGCTTCGGGAGTGCTGGATCCATGGAAAGACTTTTACTTTCCAATAGCATACGGATGCTACGACGATAGTCGTAGGCGCTCGACCGATGGGGTCGTATTCCAGTGAGGGCATGACGTTCCAGGCCAGGAACCAAGTGCCCAGTCGCCTGTTCATCCATTGCCGTGACGTGCAATTGCAAAGGCGCTTCGAAGGGATATTCAGATGGAACCTTCGAGCGTCTCCGAATGGAGATTCACATGAAAAGCGCTTTCATTCTGGCCGCCGGTCTCACATTGCTCGCAACCGGTGCCTGGAGCCAGGAAACATCGCGGAATCGTGATGATTACGACCGCGGAGGTTGGCATGAGAGCCGCGACAGATGGGATCGCGACAGGGATCGCCGCGGTTCGATCATGCGGGACGACGATGACGATGATCGGGATGAACGGTCAGAGCGCGGAGCCCGCTTCTTCCTGCGCAGCGGCGATACGCAGCTTCGCGTCGTCTGCGGAAATCGGGAGTCGACCCAGTCCTGCGTCGATGCGGCCTTGCGCATGTTCGATCGGATGCAGGCTCAGCAGGGAACAACCACCAGAGCGCCGACAACTCCGGCTCCCTCTCAGCCGCCGCAATAGCCGGGCTGGACGTTTGGAGGTCTCATGGATCGAGAAGTCTCGCGAGATGATGGAGGATTTCCAGTATCAGCCGGAATCTTCTTCGGTCTTGGTCTCGGAGGGTTCTTCGACGGGATCGTCCTGCATCAGCTGCTTCAGTGGCATCATCTGGTCACGGCTGCCGGCTATCCGCCCGACAGCCTTGAAAACCTGAAGATCAACACGTTCTGGGACGGGCTCTTTCATGCGCTCACCTACGTGTTCGTGGCGATCGGCCTGGGCCTTCTCTGGCGGGCCGCCCGACGCACCCATATTCGCTGGTCGAGCAAGCTGCTCCTCGGCACTCTCCTGATCGGCTTCGGCCTGTTCAACCTGGTCGAGGGCCTCGTCAACCATCAGCTTCTGGGTCTCCATCACGTCAACGAAACCGTGCCACGGGAGCAGTGGATCTACTGGGACCTGGGCTTTCTGATTTGGGGCGCCGCCATGCTGGTCGCCGGCTGGCTTCTCCTCCGCTCGGGCCGGCGCGAAACTGCCTCCTCGCGTCAGGAGCAGGCCGAACTCATGCGCACGCAAGGGCGTCGGTGAGATCTGCCAGCAGATCCTCCCGGTGCTCGAGCCCGACAGAGAGGCGCACCAGCCCATCGCGGATCCCCATCTGCGCCCGCTGCTCCGGAGTGAAGCGCTGGTGAGTGGTCGTTGCCGGATGGGTGACGAGGCTTTTCGCGTCGCCCAGATTGTTCGAGATCCGGATCAGCTTCAGCGCATTCAGGAAACGAAAGGCGGCCTCCTTGCCGCCCTTCACCTCGAGGGCGATCATGGTCGACCCACCGCTCATCTGGCGCCGGATCAACGCGGCCTGGGGATGGTCGGCCCGCCCGGGATAGGTCAGCCGCTCGAGCTTCGGATGGTCGTGGAGAGCGTCGGCAAGATAGCCTGCCGTGGCAGTCTGCTTCTCGACGCGAAGCGGGAGCGTCTCCAGTCCTTTCAGGAGCACCCAGGCATTGAAGGGCGAGATCGACGGCCCCGTCATGCGCAGGAACTGCTGCACTTTCGTCTCGATGAACTCGGTGGATGCCAGGATGACGCCGCCCAGACATCGCCCCTGCCCGTCGATGTGCTTGGTCGCGGAATAGACGACGCAATCGGCGCCGAGCGCGAGGGGCTTCTGGAAGAGGGGAGTGGCGAAGACGTTGTCCACGGTCAGCGTGGCGCCAGCCTCATGGGCGATCGCCGCAACGGCCGCGATATCGATGATCTCAAGGCTCGGATTGGTCGGGGTCTCGAGCAGGAAGGCCTTCGTTTCAGGCCGTATCGCCTTGCGCCACTGGTTGAGATCCGCGCCATCGACAAGGGTGCAGCCGACGCCGAAGCGGGGCAGGAGGTCCTCCACGACCCAACGGCAGGAGCCGAAGAGGGCACGGGCCGCCACCACATGGTCTCCGGCCTGAACCTGCCCGACCATGGCGGCCGTCACGGCGGCCATGCCGCTCGCCGTCGCACGGGCCGCCTCGGCTCCTTCGAGGGAGGCGATGCGTTGCTCGAAGGCGTCGATGGTGGGGTTGGAATAGCGGCTGTAGCTGTAGCCGGGCTCCTCGTTCAGGAAGCGTCTTTCGGCGCTTTCCGCGCTCTCATAGACGAAACCTTGGGTCAGGAAGAGCGCTTCCGACGTCTCGCCGAAGGGCGTGCGTTCATGACCCTCATGAACGAGGCGGGTTTCCAGGCGATAATCGGGGTGCTGCGGCGAGGACATGGGCCGATCCTACGATTGTTCTTTATAAAGAACAATCGTCTTTTGTCGCGGAAAGTTTCACAATTTCCTTCTCCGATGCCACCCCTCAGCGCGCGACTTCCCTGCGGGCTTCCTCGATCAGACGCTTCACGCACGGCTCAAGTGAGGCGCGCCAGGGCGGGAGAGCCACCCCGTGGACCTCCTTCAGCTTGCTGCAGTCCAGCCTGGAATTGGCAGGCCGTTTGGCTGGCGTCGGATAATCCGACGTTGCAATCGACCGGACCTTCGCCGAGGGACCGCCGAACCGGGACGACAGGGCGAAGATCTCCGTGGCGAATTCCGCCCAACTGGCAAAGCCCGTTCCCGTCATATGAAATAGACCGCGCAGATTCTGCTCCTCGGGCCGCTCAAGCAGGTTGCGGCTGACCGCAAAGATCCCATCGGCGATATCGAGGGCGTTCGTCGGCGATCCGTACTGATCCCCCACCACCCCGAGCTCCTCGCGATCGGCGGCGAGGCGCAGCATGGTCTTCACGAAGTTCTTGCCGAAGGGGCTGTAAACCCAGGCGGTGCGCAGGATGACGTGGTTTTCCGCCTCCGCCGCCACGGCTTCCTCTCCCAGACGCTTCGAGGCACCGTAGGCTCCCAAGGGAGAGACCGGATCGTCTTCGCGATAGGGGCGGTCGGCCGTGCCGTCGAAGACATAGTCGGTAGACAGGTGGATGACCGGCACGTTCATCGCCGTGGCCGCGCCCGCGACGACGCCCGCCCCGATGCCGTTGATGGCCTCCGCCAGTTCCGGATCGGATTCCGCCTGGTCCACGGCCGTATAGGCGGCGGCGTTCACGATGATGTCGCCGCCGGTTTCGATCAAGGCGTCCTCGATGCCCGAGGGATCGGCCAGGTCGAGCTTGGGGCGGCCGACGAGCACGGCTTGCGCACCATGAGCCCGTGCACGCTCCGCCAGAGCCCGCGCGACCTGTCCTTCCTTGCCGACGACGATGATACGCATGGACGCTCGCAATCCTCCGTGGTGATGCAAGCGGCCCTATCGGAATAGGGCCGCCCAGGCAAGATCAGTTCCCGATGGCAACGCCCTCGCGGCGGCTGTCGGCGCCGCCCACCAGTCCGGCCTGTGTCGCGACGATAACATGGATGCCGGAATTCTGGTCGATCAGCTTGACCTCGTGGCCCTTCGCTTCGAGCGCGGCCTTCCATCCTTCGGCCTCGGTGCCGGCCTCCAGTTCGGTCGGGCCGTTGCGGCTTCCCATATTGGGAAGATCGGCGGCCACCTGAGGGTCGAGCTTCCAGTCCAGAATGCCGACGAGGGTCTTGGCCACGTAGTTGATGATCAGGCTGCCGCCCGGCGAGCCCACGACCGCATAGAGCTTGCCGCTGCCGTCGAGCACGATGGTCGGCGCCATGGAGGAGCGGGGACGCTTGCCCGCCTCGACGCGATTGGCGATGGGCTTGTCGTCCTCCATCGTGGCGAAGGAGAAGTCGGTCAGCTCGTTGTTGAGCAGGAAGCCGCTCTTCGTCATCAGCCTTGCGCCGAAGCCATCCTCGATCGTGGTCGTCATCGACACCGCATTGCCGTTGCTGTCCACGATGGAAATGTGGCTCGTGCCAAACTCGATACCCTCCGATGCGCCCCACAGGAAGGTCTTCTGGAACGGAGGATCGCCGGGCTTCGCCTTGCCCATGGACTTGTTCGGATCGATCAGCGCCGCACGGCTCTTGAGGTAGCCGGGATCGGTGAGACCCTTGACCGGCACGTTCACGAAGGCGGGATCCGCCAGGAAGAGCGCCCGGTCCGCATAGGCGAGGCGACCCGCCTCCGCGATCCAATGGACTGCATCCGGTCCGGGCTTCATCGAGGCTATGTCCTGCGTTTCGAGGATGCCCAGGATCTGCTGCACCGCGACCTGGCCCGAGCTCGGCGGACCCATGCCGCAGATCCGGTAGGTCCTGTAGGTCCCGCACAGAGCGTCACGCTCCTGGACCTTGTAGCCCTTCAGATCGTCCAGGGTCATGTCGCCCGGGTTCGTGGCGTGGCCGGTCACGGTCGCCACGATGTCCTGTGCGATCTCGCCCGTGTAGAAGGCATCCGCGCCTCTGTCGGCGATGGTGCGAAGGGTCTTGGCGAAGGCCGGATTCTTGAGAACGGTACCCACGGCTTTCGGCTTCCCGTCTGCCTCGTAGAAATAGGCGCGAGCCACTGGATCGCTCTGGAGATACTTTTCTTGGCTGAGAAGGCCGTTGAGGCGCGGTGAGATCGCAAAGCCCTGCTCGGCCAGACGCGCCGCCGGTTCGATCACCTGCGGCCAGGAGAGCTTGCCCCAGTTCCTATGCGATGTTTCCAAGAGGCGCAGCGTGCCCGGAACGCCGACGGAACGACCGCCGACCACGGCATCGTAGAATTTCATCGGCTTGCCGTCGGGTCCAAGGAAGCGTTCGGGCTTGGCTGCGGCAGGAGCCGTCTCGCGCCCGTCGAGCGTCGTCATGGTCTTTCCGTCCCAGAAAACCATGAAAGCACCGCCGCCGATGCCGGAACTCTGTGGCTCGACGAGATTAAGAACGAGTTGAACGGCAATCGCTGCATCGACCGCGCTGCCGCCTGCTGCCAAGATTTCGCGGCCCGCTTGCGCGGCCAAAGGATTGGCGGCTGCGACCATGTCCTTCGTTGCCGTTCCGGCCGACTTGAACGTTCGCCCCGTGGGGGCTTCGGGCGAAGGAGCGAGAGCCTGGGCAAAAACCGGTGCAGACAGGGGAAGGCTGGCAAGAAGGCTGAGGCTGAAGAGCCCTCGCCGAAGTGCAGTTCGAGTGATCATGCTGACAAGCTCCCTCTTCTGTCGTTGAGCCCAGCGGGCGGGAACGAGCCTAACAAAGGATCATCCCTTTGCGCCACTTCCATCGATTCAAGGGAAAGAAGAAATTCTGCATTTGCTGCGCTGCAATATCACACTCCCGTCACTCTTTTGGGGCAGGTTGCGATTCGTGGCGCGAGCAAAGGAGCAGGACATGTACTCATATAATCTGTTCCGGAGCACGAAACCGGACGGACTGGTCTGTGCCGTTCCGGAAGAGCGCTCCGTTCCTTCATTCGTCATCGAGCCGAATTGGCAGTTCGGCGGGCGGCTCGAGAGCCAGGAGGCTCCCCTCGGCTTCGACCGGAAGGCTGCCGTGGAAGGCGTGCGCTTCAACGGTTTCTATCTTTTCGCAAGCTTTCAGAAGGACCGTCCGGGTCGGTGATGTTCCACGGCCTGTGCTGGCATGTCCGGCGCAGCGACTGGGCATGCCGGAGCGACTAAAGAAAGTCGATAAGGTTTGGATCAACGCTTGATCTTGGACGGCGCCTGCTTTCTATCTTGGTGATCTTCGCGGCTGCCGCTCTGCATCACCGATTCGAATGTGAACTCCTCCCTCGCTCTCATCTGGACCATCACGGCCGCGACCACCTTGCTGCAGGCCGGCAATGGCCTGCTTCAGGCGCTCATGCCCCTACGCATGCAGGCCGAGGGGATCTCCGTCGCCTCCATCGGCGTGGTGGCAGCGGCCTATGGCCTTGGCTTCTCGACAGGCTGTTTCCTGGCCCCGAGCTTCATTCGTCACGTGGGCTATATCCGAGCGTTCGCCAGCCTTGCGGCCATGGTGTCCGTCCTGGTGCTCATCATGTCCCAGGCCCATTCAACCTTGGCTTGGATCATCCTGCGTGGACTGACAGGCGTGACGCTGGCCTGCATCTTCACCGTCACGGATGGCTGGATCAGCGCCCGCGCCACGTCCAGTCATCGTGGGCGGATCCTGTCGATCTACATGATCTGCACCAAGGTCGCCCTGATGCTGTCCCCACTTGGGATCGGCTTTGGGAATATCCGCACGGACGGATTGTTCATGGCGGTGAGCGCATTGATCACGCTCTCGCTCTTGCCGATTGCCGCAACGACAACGAAGGAGCCGTCCGCGCCTCAAGGCGTGAGGATCGAAGTTCGGGAGCTGTTCGCGACAGCTCCATCTGCGGTGGTCGGCGCCTTCGTGGTGGGCTTGGTGAACGGTCCGGTCATCGCCATCACGCCTGTCTTCGGCGTGAGCATCGGCTTGAGCCAGGATCAGGCGGCTGCGCTTCTGTTCGCCTTGCAGGCCGGCAGTCTCGCGATGCAATGGCCGTTAGGATGGCTCTCCGACCGGACGGATCGCCGCTATGTGATCGCTGGGCTTGCCGCAGGAACGAGCCTCGTCTCGCTCCTGATCCTATGGGCCAGTGGGCAGGGCGCCAATCTGCTGATCCTGTGGTCCTTCGCCGCCTGGGGCGGCCTCGCCTTGTGCATCTACTCCGTCTGCGTGGCCCATGCCTGCGATATCGTCGATCCGGGGCAGATCGTCTCGACCGTCGGAACCCTGCTGTTTTCCTGGGCTGCCGGCGTGACGGTCGGGCCTCTGTTCGGCGCGGTGGCGATGGAGGTCATGGGGCCGAAAGGATTGTTCATCTACTCGGCCGTCGCGTCCCTGGGACTCGTCGTCTTCATCGTGATGCGAATCCTCCAGGTGCAGCGCTCTCCCGCCCGCGGAGGCTTTGCGGACATTGCGCCCACCAGCTCAGCCTCGGCCGGATTGACGCCTCGCGCAGAGATCAACGCTGTCGAAGGTCAGGCTCCCGCGGCGAGCGAGTCCTGCGCGGCGGAAGCGGCCGATCAGAAGCCGGAGACATCGGCCGTGGCACGGACCGATACCGCCTCGTAGCGATTGAGGCGCTTATCGATCATGTCGTCGATCTTGTCGTAGACCTCGGCCACGCTCAGCTGGCGGGTCTTCTTTCCATCCTTCGTGAAGAACAGAGACTTGTTCGATTTCGCGGCCGCCGGAAAGGCGTCGGGTGCGCTTTTCTTGGGCGTGTCGTCCACCAGGGCAATGAACCTGCTTGCGCTGTCGACGCCGAAGAAGTGAGAGAGGTAGAACTCCGAGCGGCTGAGCTTGCGCCCGAGCTTCGTCTCGATCTTGGTCTTGTCGCGCTTCATCATCTCGGCGGCCATGAGGGCCGAGATGTAGGGATTGCGACGAAGGCCGAGGATGTGCTGGCGCATCGCTGCGTCCGCGACATCGATCCTGGGCCCCGAGCCGACGATCGCCTCGGCTTCGGCATTCAAACCGTGCAGGGCGCCAAACGATCTGACGGCCTCCAGCCACGTACTGGAAATGAACTGGAACAGGCCGAGGGCGGAAGAGGTCGATGCCTTGTTGCCTGGAAGGAAGCTCGATTCCTTGTCCGCCAGAGCCATCATGTACACGGGATCTGCGCCCGTCGCCTTGGAGGCTCGCAGGATCGTGTCGACGATCCAGACGGGTACGCGCATGTCCTCGAACTCCATGAACTCCGTGAGTTCGCGGGACACGGGTTCCTCGTCCCTGCCGCTGCCCGAGGCCGGTGCATCGGACAAACGGATGGACAGGATAATCTGCTTCTGCAATTCGGCCGGTGTCGCCTCCACGGGGACGACCGGAACGATGGCTTTGAGCGGGTCGGCCGGAGCCGTTTCTTGGGCCGACATGACGAAGGGCGTCGCAGGCTCGGCGCCCGGCACCCGGATGGCATTCTTGCCGGCATCAAGGGCTGCCGGCAATGTCGCCCAAGCTTCGGTCGCCGAAGCGGTGCGGGTGTGGACCACCGTGCCAACAGCGATCGTCAGGCAGGCACTGAGACCGAAGCACTTGGTCAGGTCGAGCAGGGTTCTCCCGCCCTGGAGGCGTGAGCGTCGGCGAGCTTCAAGTCGGGATCGGGACCCGCTGTTTCGATTTTCAAGGCAAAGAGCCGTCTGCTGGCATGCGTCCTGAGACGCTGTCAGAGCGAGTTGCATTTGGGTACGCCCCCACAGATGCGCCGCTTCTCAGCTGCGGCGGTTGCACGGTTATTCTTCGTTCAACGGAGGCAAGTATGTGATAGGTCGATATGTCCAGAATAGGTCAGCTTGGCGTTAAAATTTCGAATTGGTTCCAAGGTGCGACCATTTGTTCTCGTTCATGCACACATGTTCTTCTTCAAAGAAGCCTTGTTTCTCAACAAAAGTCTTAACGTGCGACGAATATAACTGACGACGAGATGACGCAGGGGAAATAATACGATTTGATAAGTCGGAACTAGCTTATACTTCTTGCATTGCGCAACGTAATACTGGGTTCCACGGCTTTGATGCTGCTTGCCAATCTGAGTTGGAGAGCCGACCATCGAACTGATCGGTCATTCGGAACGGTCGACATTCCCTTGCGACGCTCAGCCTGAAGAGTGGGCCAACGAGTGTTGTGAGCTCGACGCTCCGTGGTAAGAGCTTGCGGACCGCAGACTGAAGGCACTCCTGATGCTCCACCGATACGTCAGCTGCCATGTCGGGTTGGTTCTGCTGTCGTGCTTGACGGCATTCATCCTCGCAGCGGCGCAGGCTCAGGCGAAGCCGCAACGGGTCGCTTCCCTCAATCTCTGTACGGATCAGCTGCTTCTCACACTGGCGGATCGCAGTCAGATCGCCGCCTTGAGCCGTCTCGCGCGGGATCCGTCCGTTGCCTTCTTGGCCGACCAGGCTGCTGGAATTCCCCAGAACGATGGTGGCGTGGAGACAATTCTCTTCAGCCGCCCAGACCTCGTCCTCACCGGCACCTACGGCCAGCAGGAGCAGATCGCTCTCCTGCGGCGGCAGGGCCTGGACGTGCTGCCGCTCGGGCCCTGGGCGAGCCTGGAGGATGGACGCGAGCAGATCCGCACTCTGGCCCGCAGGCTGGGGCATCCGGAGCGCGGCGAGGCCCTGATCGCCCACATCGATGCCGCCCTGGAGCGGGCGCGTGGGATCATCCCGCAGGGACGCAGCATCCTGGTCTATGAACGGGGTGGCTGGGTCATGGCACCTCGTTCGCCCCTCGGTGAGATCCTGGTTCACATGGGCTTCAGGCTGCATCAGGAAACCTTGGGACTTCCCCGAGGTGGTGTCGCGCGCCTTGAAGCCATCGTCACGACGCCGCCGGATTTCATGCTCGTCGATGCGGCTTCAGGCCGGGCGGTCGATAACGGCACGGCGCTTTTCGCCCACCCTGCGCTTGCCGAGGCCGTGCCCCTCACCCGGCGCCTTGCGCTTCCCGGACGGCTTGCGATCTGCGGAGGGCCGTCGACGCCGATCGCCATCGAGGTCCTGGCCGTCGAAGCCCGGAGCAAAGGGCGCTGATCGAGGCGAGCCTATTCCAGATCCAGCTGCAGGGAAGGGGACGGCTTGAGGAGGATCGGGCAGCCTGCCGCGACGAAGACCACCGCATCGCAGGCCCCTGCGATCCTCTGATTGAGACGGCCCTGCTCGTCACGGAACATGCGCCCGAGAGGGGTCGATGGCACGATGCCGTGGCCGACCTCGTTCGAGACCAGGATGAGCGGGCCTTGCGCTTGCCGAACGGCCTGGATCAGCCGATCCCCCTCCGAGGTCGGATCGCGCTCGGCCAGAACGATGTTCGAGAGCCAGAGCGTCAGGCAATCGACCAGCACGGCTTTCCGGGGGGCGGTGTGCGCCTGAACGGCTTGGGGGAGTTCCAGCGGTGCATCCACCGTGTGCCAGGACCCGTCGCGCTCGGCGCGATGTCGAGCGATGCGCTCGCGCATTTCATCGTCGAAGGCCTGGGCCGTGGCGATGTAGGTTCTCTCGGACGATGCCCTCTCGGCGAGTTGCTGGGCGGTGCGGCTCTTTCCGGAGCGTGCTCCGCCCAGGACCAGGACGCGGCGATAGACGGTCATGATCGCTCAGGCGCTCAGGCGGTTGAGCGGCAGGATCATATGAACGCGCAGGCCCTCCGCGCGCCATTCTCGATCAAGCGTGCCACCAAGTTGCCCGGTGATGCTTCGCTGTGAAAGCTGGGTGCCGAACCCTTCGAAGGTTGGTGGACCTTGAATGGGCGGTCCGCCGCTTTCGGTCCAGAGGAAATCGACGTTCTCCTCCTGCACCGTCCAGCCGATGGCGAGTTCCCCTTCCGCGCACGATAGGCAGCCATATTTGGCGGCATTGGTCGCGAGCTCGTGCAGGACGAGGGCAAGGCTCGTCGTCGTGTTCGACCCGACGAGAACGCTCGGTCCCTCGATCATGATCTTATTTTGGCCTGCCTGCCGATAGGGCTCGAGGACCGCCTCGATCAGCCGGGCAAGCTCCACATCAGGGCCTGCGCCCATTTCGCCCGCCGACGCAGGCTGCACCAGTTCATGGGCCCGCGAGAGGGCGCTCAGGCGCCCACGCAGCGCATTGGCCATATCCTTGGGATCCTTGGCCGTGCGGGCGGTCATGGACACCATGCCGTTGGCAATGGCGAACAGGTTCTTCACGCGATGGTTGAGTTCGCGCGTCAGAAGCTTTTGACCCTCTTCCAAAGCATGGCGTTCGGTGATGTCACTGACGACACCGGAGAGGCTGACGGCGCGGCGGGTGCCGCCATCGTTCGTGTAAAGCGCCTGTCCGTGGGAGCGGAACCAGCGGAGTTTCCCGTCCGGCAGGATGGCGCGATACTGGCTGTCGTACTTGCCATCGGATGCGGGAGCGGCCGCGGCTGCAATCCGAGACTTGACCCTCTCCGCGTCCTCCGGATGGATCATCGCCCAGGCTTCTTCGAGGGTAAGACTGTACAATCCGTTGTGAGGAAGATGATAGAGGGCGCAGGTGCCCTCGTCCCAGGTGATCAGGTTCTTTTCCAGATCAATCTGCCACGTTCCCAGGTTGGCGGCCTCGAGGGCAAGCCGGTACTGGCTTTCGAGCGTGCGCAGGGCTTCTTCCGCCTTTTTTTGCGCGTGGATGTTCGTGCTCGTGCCGAACCAGCGGGTAATATTGCCCGTCAGATCTTGGATCGGAATGGCACGGCTGAGGAACCACTCGTAATCGCCAGAGACGGTCCTGACCCGGTACTCCCATTCATAAGCCTGCCCGGTTGTGACGGATCGGTGCCAGTGCTCCCGAACCTGGGGAAGATCGTCGGGATGGATCGCGATTTCCCAACCGTTTCCGAGGAACTGCTCCCCGGAAAGCCCCGTAAACTCCCGCCAACGGCGGTTCACATAATCGACGGATCCATCGGAGCGGGACGACCAGACGAGTTGAGGCAGAGACTCCGCCAGAACAGCAAATTGCGCTTCTGTTTCCTTGAAATCCACTCAAAACTCCCGAGGCCGCTCCGCGACCAAGTCTCCGATAGCAAGGGAAGCATTGTTGTAGGCCTTTTTCGAGGCTGACAACCCACATCAGGTTCCAAGGGTGATTTCTGGGCGAAAGAGTAGCATCAGCCTTGTGAAAGCATTAAAAGGCCGTCGGAGTCTGGTGGTTCCGGTTGCCAACGCATAGATGCAGGACAGCCTTCTGACCCGACGCGACCTCTCCCACGCTGAGGCTGATTGACCGATTTCATGAATGATATGAGCTCCCGTCCGGTGTCTCCGCCGGAGATGTCCTCTGCCGAAGCTCTTCATCCGAAGGAGCGCCGTTCCCGCCGGTTCGCCTGGATCGGGATGGCGGCGAGCATCCTCCTGTTCGGCGCCTCGCTGGTGGTTCTCTGGCACATCGTGTCAGAAATCGATGTCAATGAATTGAAATCCGCCTTCACGGCGGCCAGCCTGCGCCAGATCGGGCTTGCGGTTCTCTTCACCGCCATCAGCTACAGCCTGCTGACCTGCTATGATGCCATCGCCCTGCGGCAGCTCAAGCTGCAGATCCGCTACCGGACGACCGCGCTCGCCTCCTTCACGAGCTATGCCGTGAGCTTCACGCTGGGGTTCCCCCTGCTGACGGCCGGCACGGTCCGCTACTGGATCTATTCTCCCAAGGGCGTGAGCCCGGGGCGGGTGGCGAGCCTCACGGTGATTGCCGGGGTGACCTTCTGGCTCGGCATGGCTCTGGTCCTGGCCTGGAGCCTGATCAGCAAGGCCGATGAGCTGGCAAGCCTCGTCTATACCCATATCTGGATGAACCAGCTGGTCGGTCTGGGCGCCGCCGTCTTCGTGGTCGGCTACATGATCTGGGTTTCGATCAAGCGCCGCGCCGTGAAGATCCAGGGCTGGAAGCTGGAGCTGCCGGGCTTTCGCCTGTCGCTGGCCCAGATCCTCATCGGCGCGGGCGACGTCTGTGCCGGGGCCGGCGTTCTCTTCGTGCTCCTGCCCGGGGGACACAATCTCAGCTTCGAGACCTTCCTGGCCGTCTATATCTTCGCCGTCATGCTCGGGGTGGCGAGCCATGCGCCGGGCGGGCTCGGCGTCTTCGAGGCCACCATACTCCTCGCGCTGTCGAACTATCCTCGCGAGCCGGTCCTGGGCGCGCTGCTCCTCTACCGCCTCTGCTATTATCTCGTTCCCTTCGTGATCGCCCTGGCGATCCTCGGCGCCTACGAGATCCGCAACCGCATCCGGTCGGCTCGCCTTGCCTTCAAGCCGGACGAGGGCGACGTCGAGGCCGAGCTTGGCGGCGGATGACACCTGGGCTTGCCTCGCCTAAAGAGGGAAGGCAGTGCCTCCGAGACATTTCCCTCCCATGACCGATCCCGACGATCTCACGCCGGACCCACGCCAGCCGAGCGCCACCCCGATCCGGGACGCCGCCCTGCGCGGCGCCGTCGTGACCTGTTTCGTGCTGGTCACGGTCACGCTGGTGCGGGGCTATGGGGATGGATGGCTTCTGTTTTGGGCCGCTCTGGCCATTCTCGCCGGTTTCCTCGTGGCCGTCCCCAAGCGCCCTCTCGGCACGGGGATCCGGTCGCAGGCGAAGGTCTCTCCGCGTTCGAGCGTCGCCGAGGCGGTTCTGGCGCAGATTCCCGACCCTGTCATCCTGGTGAACCAACGGGCGCTGGTGATCGAAGCCAACAGGGCCGCCTACGATCTCCTGGCCGGCTTGAGGCCGGGCCATCCCCTCTCCTTTGCCCTGCGCACCCCGGACGTGCTCGACGGCATCCAGGAGGTGCTGGACACCGGCGAGCCCCTGAAGGTGGAATATTCCGAGAGGATCCCGACCGAGCGGACCTTCGAGGTCAATATCGGCCCCCTGCAGGCCGATGTCCCGGATGCCGAGGTCCAGGCGAGCGTCGTGCTGTTCTTCCGCGACCTCACCTCGGCGCGGCGGCTGGAGGCCATGCGGGCCGATTTCGTCGCCAATGCGAGCCATGAGCTGCGCACGCCCCTGGCCTCGCTCCTGGGCTTCATCGAAACCCTGCAGGGTCCTGCCCGCGACGATGCCAAGGCCAGGGAACGCTTCCTGGACATCATGAAGGGGCAGGCGCAGCGCATGAAGCGCCTGATCGACGATCTCCTGTCCCTGTCGCGGATCGAGATGCGCGCGCACCTCTCGCCCACCCAGACCGTCGATCTCGCCTCCATCGCGTCCCAGATGGTGGACACCATCTCGCCGCTGGCCAAGGAAAGAGGGGTCGTGGTCAAAGCGACCTTGCCGGACCGTCCGGTCCTTGTGCTCGGCGACCGGGACGAGCTTCTGCGCATCGCCGAGAACCTGATCGAAAACGCCGTGAAGTACGGCGAGAGCGGCGGCAAGGTTGATGTCGAGGTCGCCCGTGTGGAGGGACCGGTGCCGCAGGTTGCCTTCTCGGTTCAGGATTACGGCCCCGGCATCGCTCCGGAGCACCTGCCGCGCCTGACCGAGCGGTTCTATCGGGTCGATGTCGCGCAGAGCCGTGACAAGGGTGGAACGGGCCTTGGCCTCGCCATCGTCAAGCACATCGTCAATCGCCACCGAGGGCAGCTCGGCATCGCCAGCGAGCCGGGGCAGGGCGCCCGTTTCACGGTGACGTTTCCCGAGGCAGGTGCAGGCCGTTAACTGCGAATTCCCGAGGGAGATATTTCAGTCTCCTCAAGGGGATCCTTTGGGGGTGTCATCTAATTGTCATCCAACTGTCGTAGAGGAGACATCCGTCGGGCCTAGCTGTCCCATCGCGTGACGCGGCCTATGGCTTACGAGCGGCCTGTCGCGCTTATGAACAGGAGACTTACCGTGAAGATCATGTCCTACGCCATTGCGGCCGGCCTTGCCGTCGCGAGCCTCACGACCACGGCTTCTGCTGCTGACATCACCGGCGCAGGCGCTACCTTCCCCTTCCCGGTCTATTCCAAGTGGGCTGAGGCCTACAAGAAGGAGACCGGCAACGGCATGAACTACCAGTCGATCGGCTCCGGCGGCGGCATCAAGCAGATCCAGGCCAAGACCGTCGATTTCGGTGCCACCGATGCCCCGATGAAGGGCGAAGATCTCGAGAAGAACGGCCTCCTGCAGTTCCCGACCGTGATGGGCGCTGTCGTTCCCGTCGTGAACATCCAGGGCGTGCAGCCCGGCCAGATCAAGCTGACGGGCCCGGTTCTGGCGGACATCTTCCAGGGCAAGATCCTCAAGTGGAACGATGCCAAGATCGCCCAGCTGAACGCCGGCGTGAACCTCCCCAATGCCAACATTACCCCGGTCTACCGCTCCGACTCCTCGGGCACGACCAGCGTGTTCACCACCTACCTGTCGCAGGTTTCCGAGGGCTGGAAGTCCGAGCTCGGCGCCGGCACCACGGTCAACTGGCCGGTCGGTCAGGGCGGCAAGGGCAACGAGGGCGTTGCTGCCACGGTGAAGCAGGTTCCGAACTCGATCGGCTACGTCGAGTACGCCTACGCCAAGCAGAACAGCATCCCGCACACCCTGCTCCAGAACAAGGCCGGCAAGTATCCGGCTCCTGAGATCAAGTCGTTCCAGGCCGCTGCTGCCAGCGCGAACTGGTCGTCGGCTCCCGGTTTCGGCATCTCGCTGACCAACCAGGGCGGCGACGACGCTTGGCCGATCACGAACCCCACCTTCATCCTGGTCTACAAGACCGCGGAGAAGCCCGAGCAGACCGCCGAGGTGCTGAAGTTCTTCGACTGGTCGTTCAAGAACGGCGACAAGCTCGCGTCCGACCTCGACTACGTCCCGCTGCCGGATAACGTTGTCGAGCAGATCCGCTCGACCTGGTCGAAGGACATCAAGACCAGCGCCGGCCAGCCCGTCTACAAGATGTAAGCTGGTTCCTGACCAAAAACACGGAGTAAGGCGGATGGCTGTCATGTCTGACGAGATCGTCGTGTCGAGCAACATACAGACCGTCCGCCGCCGTACTTCGCCTGCCTTCGATCGGGGCTTTCGCTTTGCCAGTTACGGCTCCGCCCTGGTCGTTCTCGCCGTGCTCGCCGGGATCATCGGCACGATGATATACGGCGGCTGGCCCGCCTTCCAGGAATTCGGCTTCGGCTTCATCACGTCCAGCGTCTGGAACGTGGGAGCGGACCAATATGGTGCCTGGGTTGCCATCACCGGCACCCTGACCTCTGCCTTGATCGCCCTCGTGATCGGCGTCCCGGTCTCCATCGGCATCGCGATCTTCCTGACGCAGCTCTGCCCGCCATGGCTCCGACGCCCGGTCTCGACGACGATCGAGCTGCTGGCTGCGGTGCCCAGCATCATCTACGGCATGTGGGGCCTCTTCGTCTTCGCCCCGCTCTTCGCCAACTACGTCCAGATCCCGCTGACGACCCTCGTGGAGGGCATGCCGATCCTCGGGACCGTCCTCTATGCCCGCGTGCCGTCCGGCGTCGGCATGCTGACGGCGGGAATCATCCTGGCGATCATGATCATCCCGTTCATCGCGTCGATTACCCGCGACATGCTCGATCAGATCCCCAGCATCCTGCGCGAGAGCGCCTACGGCATCGGCTGCACCACATGGGAAGTGGTGCGCTACGTTCTGCTGCCCCAGGCAGGCGTCAGCATCATCGGCGCCATCATGCTCGGCCTCGGCCGCGCCCTCGGCGAGACCATGGCGGTGACCTTCGTCATCGGCAATGCGAACCGCCTGTCCCTGTCGCTCTTCGACCCGAGCTCGACCATCGCGTCCCGCATCGCCAACGAGTTCAATGAAGCATCCGGCATGCAGATGAACGCTCTGCTTGCGCTCGGCTGCATCCTGTTCGTGGTCACATTCATTGTCCTTGCCCTGGCGCGTCTTCTGATCGCCCGCGTGCAGACCCGCTGAGAGGTGAAGGATGGATACCGCCGTCTATAACGAGGCGACGACCGAAGCTCCCCTGGCGTGGGGGCGGGTGCGCCGCAGCCGCTATCTCGCAGACCGGACGCTCAAGATCGTCTGCACCCTGTTCACCATCCTGGGGGCTTTCGTTCTCGGATGGATCCTGCTGATGCTTCTCGTCGAGGGCATCGGCGGATTGTCTCCGGCCGTGTTCACGGAAACCACGCCCGGCCCGGGAACGGAAGGCGGCGGCATCGCGAATGCCATCGTCGGCAGTCTCGTCCTCACAGTGCTCGGCATTGTGGTCGCAACGCCCATCGGCGTGCTGGCAGGCACCTATCTGGCTGAGTACGGCAAGGGCTCGACGCTCGCCACGGTCATCCGCTTCGTGAACGACATCCTGCTTGCCGCACCCAGCATTCTGATCGGCCTGTTCGTCTACATCCTGATGGTGCAGCCGATGGGCGGCTATTCGGGCTGGGCCGGCGGTGTGGCCTTGGCGATCATCGCCATTCCGGTGATCGTCCGCTCGACGGAGGACATGCTGCGCCTTGTGCCGGGCTCGCTGCGCGAGGCTGGGGCAGCCCTCGGCGCGCCCATGTCCAAGGTGATCGTGAAGATCAGCTGGAAGGCGGCCCGCGCCGGCATGGTGACGGGCGTGATCCTCGCAACCGCGCGCATCGCGGGCGAAACCGCGCCGCTGCTCTTCACGGCCCTCAACAATACCTTCTGGTTCAGCCCGACCCTGATGGGCGGCGTCTCGAACCTGCCCGTCACGATCTACCAGTTCGCGCTGGCGCCTTATCCGAACTGGCGCGAGCTCGCCTGGGCGGGCGCCCTCATCATCACAATGTCGATCCTGGCGCTGTCCATCGTGGCTCGCCTGGTCCTGAAGAAGGATAATGTCCGATGAGCACGATTGCCTTTGATACGAGCGGCGCCATCGGAAATGCGGCCGCTGCCGATACCGGCGCGCCGGTGCGCATCGCCGTCAAGAACCTCAACTTCTATTACGGCGATTTCCGCAGCCTGAAGGACATCTCGATCAATTTCTACGACCGGCAGGTCACGGCCCTCATCGGCCCCTCCGGCTGCGGGAAGTCGACGCTGCTGCGCACCTTCAACCGCATCTACAGCCTGTATCCGGAACAGCGCGCCGACGGCCAGATCCTGCTCGACGGACAGAACGTGCTCTCGCCCAACATCGACGTGAACGAGCTTCGCGCCCGCGTCGGCATGGTGTTCCAGAAGCCGACGCCGTTTCCGATGTCGATCTACGACAATATCGCCTTCGGCATCCGCCTCTACGAGAAGTTGCCGAAGTCTGAACTCGACGGGCGCGTGGAGGAGGCCCTGCGCAAGGCGGCCCTCTGGGACGAGGCGAAGGACAAGCTGCGCCAGTCCGGCATGGGGCTGTCGGGCGGTCAGCAGCAGCGCCTGTGCATCGCGCGCACCATCGCACAGAAGCCGGAGGTGATCCTGCTCGACGAGCCGACCTCGGCGCTCGATCCGATCTCCACCGGCAAGATCGAGGAGCTGATCGAGCAGCTCCGCTCCGAATTCACCATCGTGATCGTCACGCACAACATGCAGCAGGCGGCGCGCATCTCGCAATTCACGGCCTTCATGTATCTTGGCGAGCTGGTGGAGTTCGGACCCACGACCAAGATGTTCATGAACCCGACCAAGAAGCAGACGCAGGATTACATCACGGGCCGCTTCGGCTGATCGAAGCCCTTCAAGGGAGACGTATCCAATGGCGGAGCATATCGTCAGCTCCTACGACAACGACCTTCAGGGTCTTCGGCAGCGCATCTCCGAGATGGGCGGCATCGCCGAGAAGATGTTGGTCGAGTCCATCACGGCACTCGTTCGCCACGATCAAACTCTGGCGCAGACCGTCGTGGCGTCCGACAAGCGCCTCGACATCCTCCAGCGCGAGGTTGAGGAGAGCGCGATCCTCACCATCGCCCGGCGCCAGCCCCTGGCCGTCGATCTGCGCGAGACGATCTCGGCGATCCGCGTCTCGGGCGACGTGGAACGCATCGGCGATCTCGCCAAGAACATCGGAAAGCGGGCGCTCGCCATCGGTGAGGATTTCCAGCCGCAGAAGATCGTCGTCGGCTTGCAGCACATGGGCGACCTCGTCCTCGGGCAGCTCAAGGATGTTCTGGACGCCTATGCACAGCAGGACACCGCGAAGGCGCTCGATGTCTGGAAGCGCGACGGCACGATCGACGCCCTTTACACCTCCCTGTTCCGCGAACTCCTCACCTACATGATGGAGGATCCGCGCAACATCTCGTTCTGCACGCATCTCCTGTTCTGCGCCAAGAACATCGAGCGGATCGGCGACCACACCACCAACATCGCCGAGACGGTCCACTACCTCGTCACGGGTGAGACCCTGGCCATCGACCGGCCCAAGAACGACCGATCCATCGACGCGACGGTCGCGACCGGAGCCTGACCATGGGACCGCGCGTTCTGATCGTCGAGGATGAGGAGCCCTTGATGCTGCTCCTGCGCTATAACCTCGAAGCCGAAGGCTACGAGGTGGATAGCGTGTCGCGCGGCGACGAGGCGGAGATCCGCCTGCGGGAGCAGGTGCCCGACATCGTGCTGCTCGACTGGATGCTTCCCGGTCTGTCCGGCATCGAGCTTTGCCGGCGCATCCGCGCCCGGACGGAGACCGAGCGCCTGCCGGTGATCATGCTCACGGCGCGCGGGGAGGAGGGCGACCGCATCCGCGGCCTCTCCACAGGTGCCGACGACTACATCGTCAAGCCGTTCTCGGTGCCGGAACTGCTGGCGCGGGTGCGGGCGCTCCTGCGCCGGGCGAAGCCCGCGCATATCGCCACCCTGCTCAGGGCGGGGGACATCGAACTCGATCGAGAAACCCACCGCGTGCGCCGTTCCGGCCAGGAGCTTCACCTAGGGCCGACGGAATTCCGCCTGCTCGAATTCCTGATGCAGAGTCCCGGCCGGGTCTTCTCCCGCGAGCATCTGCTCAATGCTGTCTGGGGCCACGACGTCTATATCGACGAGCGCACCGTGGACGTGCATGTGGGCCGCCTGCGCAAGGCGATCGGCCTGCCGCGCCGGCCCGATCCGATCCGCACCGTGCGCGGCGCCGGCTATTCCTTCGACGAGACCTTCGCCCGCGAGGAGCAGGCCGCGAGCGCCTGAGCACCTGACAATCCGGCTCACCAGTCTCTGAGAACAAAAACAAAAAGGCCGCGCTGACGATCTCAGCGCGGCCTTTTTGCTGGAAACGCGTCGTTAAGCGCGGGCGAGCTTGCGCTCGCGCTTGCGGTCGGCCACCGGCTGGTAGGCGATGCGGGCGTGATGGTTGCAATAGGGCAGGCCCGTGATCGAGCGGGCGCCGCAGAAGCGGAACTCGGGCTTGGTCGGGTCGCCCATGGGCCAGCGGCACATGGACTCGCGCAGATCCATGATCGTCACCCGCTCGGACATGGGGATGGCGATCTCGTCCTCGGCGAACACCGCGGGCTCTTCGGCCACGGCCTGCAGCGGGATCTGGGCCAGGACCACGTTGTTGTTGTGCGGCTGGGGCGGAATCGGAGCCGGCGCGCTCGGGGCGCGGGTCGCCTTGCGCGGGCGGGCCGCCGCCGAGCCGGCAGGCTTGGCATCCTTGGCACGGCCGGAGAGGCCGAGGCGGTGAACCTTGCCGATCACCGCGTTGCGGGTCACGTTGCCAAGCTCGGCGGCGATCTGGCTCGCGCTCAAACCATCGGTCCAGAGCTTCTTGAGAAGCTCAACCCGCTCGTCCGTCCAAGTTCCGCCCGCATCCATCATTTTTAAACCTGCCTCCACCGTGACCGGCTTCAAGCTCAGAATCCCAGATGCCTCGCGGACAGGCTTTTTGTGTCCGACCGCGTTGCGAGGGTCGCTCCTGAGGGTGAATGCCGTGGCACGAATGCTGTACTCGACTACCCCGAACGTACAGGATGGGTGGACTCGGGCGCAAGAGTCCCCGTGGAGGCCCTGTCGTTTTCCCCAAGGAACTCGCCAAGGGCCTAAAAACGGCAAAAAATCCTTGTGATGGATGACTTCATTTCTCTTGAATTGACAGGGTCTCGCACCTCGTTAGAATCCCCTTCCGTGCCGCCCCTGTTGGGGCGGCGCTTTCTTTTTCGGGCCCGGGTGCGACCTTGGGCCTCTCTAGGCGGAGACAACCCGTGACATCGCCATTGCTGCCGACTTTTGCCCGCGCCGAGCTTTCCTTCGAGAAGGGAGAGGGCCCCTGGCTCTACGGCCGAGATGGCGAGCGATATCTGGATTTCGGCGCCGGCATTGCGGTGAATGCCCTGGGCCACGCCCACCCGCATCTGGTCCAGGCCCTGACCGAGCAGGCCTCCAAGATCTGGCACAGCTCGAACTTGTTCCAGATCCCCGAGGGGGAGCGCCTCGCCCAGCGGCTCGTCGACAACACCTTCGCGGATTTCGTGTTCTTCGCCAATTCGGGCGCCGAGGCGAACGAGGCCGCGATCAAGATGGCGCGCCGCTATCACTACGTGAACGGCAACCCCGAGCGCTTCCACATCGTCACCTTCGAGGGTGCCTTCCACGGGCGCACGCTCGGCACCATCGCGGCCGGCGGACAGGCCAAGTACCTGGAAGGCTTCGGCCCCAAAGTGCAGGGCTTCGACCAGGTGCCCACCGAGGACCTGGAGGCCCTGAAGGCCGTCATCGGACCGCACACCGCGGCGCTCATGATCGAGCCGATCCAGGGCGAGGGCGGCGTGCGATCCGTGTCGACTTCCTTCCTGCGCGAGCTGCGCGCCCTGTGCGACAGCCAAGGCCTGCTCCTGATCTTCGACGAGATCCAGACCGGCGTCGGACGGACGGGCAAGCTCTTCGCCTATGAATGGAGCGGGGTGACCCCCGACATCATGACGGTGGCCAAGGGCATCGGCGGCGGCTTCCCACTGGGCGCGTGCCTGGCCACGGCGGAGGCCGGCAAGGGCCTGACGCTCGGCACCCACGGCACCACCTTCGGCGGCAATCCTCTCGCCATGGCGGTGGGCAACGCCGTGCTCGACGTCATCCTCGAGCCCGGCTTCCTCGAGGGCGTCGAGCGCAAGGGCCTGCTGCTCAAGCAGCGCCTCGCCGAGCTCAAGGACCGCCATCCCGGCGTCATCGCCGAGGTGAGGGGGCAGGGCCTCCTCATGGGCCTGCGCACCGTCGTGCCCAACACGGATTTCGTCAGCGCCGCCCGGGCCCAGAAACTCATCGTGATCGGGGCCGGCGACAACGTGGTGCGTCTCCTGCCGCCGCTGATCATCACCGAGGCCGATCTCGGAGAGGCCATCAACCGTCTGGATGCCGCCTGCGCGGCCATCGAAGCTGAACAGAAGACCGCCGTTCAGCTGGGAGCAGTTCAATGAAGACCCGCCATTTCCTCGATCTCAGCGACTTTTCCGGCGCAGAGATCCGGCACCTCCTGACGACCGGCCTGGACATCAAGTCCAAGCGCCGCCGCGGCGAGAAGGCCAAGGACCGGCCGCTCGAGGGCAAGGTCCTGGCGATGGTGTTCGACAAGCCCTCCACCCGCACCCGCGTCTCCTTCGACGTCGGCATGCGCGAGCTTGGCGGCGAGACCCTGATGCTCACCGGCAAGGAGATGCAGCTCGGCCGTGGCGAGAGCATCGCCGACACGGCCCGTGTCCTGTCGCGCTACGTGGATGCGATCATGATCCGCACCCTCGACCATGCCATGGTGACGGAGCTTGCCCAGTACGCCTCGATCCCGGTGATCAACGGCCTGACCAAGATGACGCATCCGTGCCAGATCATGGCCGACATCATGACCTTCGAGGAGCATCGCGGCTCCATCGAAGGCCGGACGATCGCATGGACAGGCGACTCCAACAACGTGCTCGCCTCGTGGATCCACGCGGCGGCGCGTCTCGATTTCACGCTGAGGATTGCCTCTCCGCCGGAACTTGCTCCGCGTCCCGAGCTTTTGTCCTGGGCGAAACAGGAAGGGGCTCGGATCAGCGTGACCACCGATGCCTTCGAGGCAGCCGAAGGCGCCCATGCGGTCGTGACCGATTGCTGGGTGTCCATGGGCGACGACGACGAATTCCGCCGTCAGAACTTGCTGAAGCCCTATCAGGTCAACGGCAGGCTCATGAGCGTGGCCGACAAGGACGCGATCTTCATGCACTGCCTTCCCGCCCATCGCGGCGAGGAGGTGACCGACGAGGTCATGGACGGTCCGCAATCGGTGGTCTTCGACGAGGCCGAAAACCGGCTTCACGCCCAGAAGGGCATCCTGGCGTGGTGCCTCGGAGCAGCAAGCGCATGAGTTCAGCTTCGCTTGAAGGAAACGATGACGTCGTCCTCCCCTTTGCCGTCGAGCCTCTCGACGTGCGCGGGCGCGTGGTGCGTCTCGGGGCCTCCATCGACACCATTCTGGCCCGTCACGGCTACCCCGACATGGTGGCCCGCGTCATCGGCGAGGCGGCCGCCTTGACGGTCATGCTCGGCGCGTCCCTGAAGCTCGAGGGCCGCTTCCAGCTGCAGACCAAGACCGACGGCATCATCGACATGGTGGTGGTCGACTTCAATGCACCGGATCGCCTGCGCGCCACGGCCCGCTTCGACAAGGACAGGCTGGCGGCTCTCGGGTCGAACTCCCCGGGAACGGGCGCATTGCTGGGCTCAGGCTATCTCGCCATGACCATCGACCAAGGGTCCGAGCGCAGCCGCTATCAGGGCGTTGTTGCGCTCGAGGGCCAAGGCTTCGAGGAGGCGGCGGATCAGTATTTCCGCCAGTCCGAGCAGATCCCGACGCAGGTGCGCCTGGCCGTGGCCGAGCAGTTCGAGAACGGCCGCCATACCTATCGCGCCGGCGGCCTCATGATCCAGTTCCTGCCCTCCTCGTCGGAGCGTCTCCGGCAGGCCGACCTGCATCCGGGCGACATCCCTGAAGGACACCCGTCGAGCGACCTGGCAGCCCCCACGGAGGATGATGCCTGGCTCGAAGCAAAGTCCCTGGTCGGCACGATCGAGGATCACGAACTGATCGACCCGACGGTCTCCAGCGAGACGCTTCTCTACCGCCTGTTCCATGAGCGGGGCGTGCGCGTCTTCGAAGGCCAGCACGTGCATGAGGAATGCACCTGCTCGCACGAGCGGATCATGGGCATGATGCGTCGCTTCTCGGCCGAGGATCGCCGCGACATGGTCGGTGACAACGGTCGCATCGGCATCACCTGCGAGTTCTGCTCGCGCTTCTACGATCTCGATCCGGCGGACGTGGAAGCCGAAATCGCCAAGTCGGACGCGTAGCGCCGCGTCCGGCGCAATCGTCCCATTTCACCTTCGTCATGGCCGGGCTTGTCCCGGCCATCCACATTGTTGAGCATAGCGCTGACAAGACGTGGACACCTGCACCGGGCGCCGCCATGGCGTGGGTCAGCGCTCACGAACTCGCGCACGTCGCCGCAAGTCTGCGCATGAACGCCATGCCGGCTTCGAGCTGGTCCAACGTGATGTACTCGTCAGGTTGATGCGCCTGATTGATCGAGCCGGGGCCGCAGACGACAGTCGGAATGCCGGCGGCCTGATAATGGCCCGCCTCGGTACCGAAGGGTACGGTCTGCGTGTGGTTCTTGCCCGCAAGGCGCAGAGCCAGGATCTCCGCGGTCGAGCCCGGATCCGGCGCGAGGCCCGGCACGTCGGCGTGCAGGACGGTCTCGATGCGCCCGAACTCGCCGAAGCGGTTGAGGCGCTTCAGGGCGACCTCATCAGCGAACCGGTCGAGCCGACTGGGGATCTCCTGCGGATCGAGGCTCGGCAGGCCGCGGAACTCCCAATGGAACATGCAGGTCTTCGAGAGGATGTTGCGCGCCGTGCCGCCCGAGATGGTGCCCACATGAACGGTGGTGTAGGGCGGATCGAAGCGCCCGCTCGCGTCGCCGCGCTCCATCATGTCGTCGCCGATGCGGTTGAGTTCCGCAATCAGTTCGGCGGCCGTCATGACGGCGCTGGCGCCGAGATAAGGCTTCGACGAATGCGCCTCGAAACCGTGCACGGTCGTGGAGAAGGTGACGACGCTCTTATGCGCGTCCACCACCTCCAGCATCGTCGGCTCGCCGACAATGGCGGCTTTCGGCATGGGCAGATCGTGCCCGAGACGGCGGATCGTGTCGACGACGCCGAGACAGGTCGTCTCCTCGTCGTAGGAGAGCATGATGTGGATCGGCGTCGTGAGATTGGCGGCCTGGAATTCGGGCACCATCGCAAGCGCCAGCGCATCGAAAGCCTTCATGTCCACCGCGCCGCGCCCATAGGCGCGCCCGTTCTCGACGCGGAGCGTGAAAGGATCTGACGTCCAGGCCTGGCCGGTCACCGGCACCACGTCGGTGTGGCCAGACAGCACGATCCCGCCCCGATCCTGTGGGCCGATCGTGGCGTAGAGCGCCGCCTTGTCGCCGGTCTCGTTGGGTACGCGCAGATAGGGCACGTTCCAGCTCTGCAGGTAGCTCTCGACGAATTCGATCAGGGGCAGGTTCGATTTCGTGCTCACGGTGTCGAACGACACCAGCTTCGCCAACATGTCGAGCGGCGTCAGCCGTTGACCGGTAGAAGACATCAGGAACCTCAGTGCAGCACGCGCTTGGTGCGGGGAATGTCGAGCGAGAAGGCGGGAATTTCGGCCTCGAAGGTTTCGCCAGTGGCGGTTTCCATCAGGTAGGTGCCCTGCATGGTGCCGCTCGGCGTCGGCAAGGGGCAGCCGCTCGTATAGCTGAAGCTTTCGCCCGGTCCCAGCACCGGCTCTTCTCCGACCACGCCTGCGCCGCGCACCTCCTGGACGTGGCCGTGCTCGTCGGTGATCGTCCAATGGCGGGCGCGGAGCTGAACCCTCTCCAGGCTCGTGTTGATGATCTCGACCGTATAAGCGAAGAAATAGCGGCCCTGCTCGGGGGAGGATTCTTCCGGCATGTAGCGGGGTGTCACCGTCACGGAGATGCCGCGGGTCACGGCTTTGTACATGAGAGTGCCTCACGCCGACAGAAGAGTTCCATGAGGCCCGTGGTACGGCGGCCTTCGCGCCTCGTCAATCGACCGGGCGGGGAATCAAACCTGCCTTTGCTCGCGGGGATATCCCCAAGGCACCGAAAGCGATTGAGAATTCCGCGGCAACCCTTACAGATATTGCCAGGCTCAATATTCAGAGAGGGCGGGGCCCTCGGAAGACGGACATGGTTGCGTTGAAGGACGGGATCCAATCGGCTGATGCCATCATGCGCCTTGCCGAGGCAGGGACCATCAAACCGGAGACGCCCTTCGCCTCCGACCAGGTCCAGCCGGCGAGCCTCGATCTGCGCCTGGGGCGCCGGGCCTATCGGGTCCGCGCCAGCTTCCTGCCGGGCCGCAACCACACGGTCCGGGACCGGCTCGACCAGTTGAGCTTCCACGAGATCGACCTCGGCAAGGGTGCGATCCTGGAAACGGGGAGCGTCTACATCGCCGAGCTGCAGGAGGAGCTGGCGCTGCCGGACGACCTGTCGGCCGCCGCGAACCCGAAGAGCTCCACCGGCCGCATCGACGTGTTCACCCGCGTGATCACCGACCGCAGCCAGGAATTCGACACCATCGGGGCAGGCTATCGCGGCCGCCTCTATGCCGAGATCTCCCCGCGCACCTTTCCGGTGCTGGTCAGGACCGGTACGCGCCTGTCGCAGCTGCGCCTGCGCAAGGGCAATGTGCGCCTGAGCGATGCCGAACTCCAGGCCGTGCACGCGCGGGAGCGGGTCGTCACCTCCGCCGAGCCGTCCATCCAGGACGGCGTCGCCGTGAGCGTGGACCTCGCGGGCTTCGGCTCCGACAACCTCATCGGCTACCGGGCCAAGCGCCACACGGGCCTCGTCGACGTGGACAAGCCCGGCTCCTGCCGCGTCGCGGATTTCTGGGAGCCGCTCTATGCCGATGCCAACCGCACGCTGATCCTGGATCCCGGCCAGTTCTATATCCTCGCCTCCAAGGAGGCGGTGCACGTGCCGCCGGATTATGCCGCCGAGATGGTGCCCTTCGATCCCCTGGTGGGCGAGTTCCGGGTCCATTACGCCGGCTTCTTCGATCCCGGTTTCGGCCACGCCGAGGCAGGCGGCGAGGGGGCCCGTGCGGTGCTCGAGGTCCGCTCCCGCGACGTTCCCTTCATCCTTGAGGACGGGCAGATCGTGGGACGCCTTGTCTATGAGCGCATGGCGGAGCGTCCCAAGGTGCTCTACGGCGCCGGTGCCGGGTCGAACTACCAGGCGCAAGGGCTGAAGCTCTCCAAGCATTTCCGCTGACCATGCGCGGGAAAGGAGCCGACCCTCTTGCCGGATCGCCGGAAGGGCGGATATGAATAGGGAAGCGCGGGCGTAGTTCAGAGGTAGAACGTCAGCTTCCCAAGCTGAATGTCGTGGGTTCGATTCCCATCGCCCGCTCCAATAAAGCCCTGCAAACGCAGGGCTTTATTGCTTTTGAGAGCTTATTGGAGCCGGAGAATAACGGGACCAGAAGCGGCTTGTTGGGTGTTTCGGTGCGCCTTGGACCACCGGAATTGGTGACGTTCGTGCTCAGCTCCAGATATCCGAGCGAGAGCAGCGCCCGACGTTAAGCGCTGCGCTTCCCTGGGCGAAGGCCGAGCAGCCAGGACATCAGCACCATAGCGACAAGCCCGCCTAGACATTGAGCCAGGATGAATGCGGGTACGTCGGCAGGGGCAATACCTGCAAACGTGGCCGTGAGCGCCCGCGCGATGGTCACAGCGGGATTGGCGAATGAGGTCGAGGACGTGAACCAGTAAGCGGCTGTGATGTAGAGCCCAACCGCATAGGGGATAGCCTCGATCCGAAATCTCACCACGGCGAGGATGGTCATCAGCAATCCGAAGGTCGCCACGAACTCCGCCAGCCACTGAGCCGCGCCTGTGCGGACCGTGGCAGATGTCTGGACGAGGGCCAGGTCGAACATGCCATGCGCTGTGAGCGTTCCAAGGCAGCCGCCTACGACTTGAGCCATGACGTAGGGAGCCAGATCTCGCCATGGCAGCCCGCCCATCGTGCTTTCGACCAGGGAGACCGCAGGATTGAAGTGCGCTCCCGAGACAGGTGCCAGCGCCAGGATCAAAACAACCAGGATCGCTCCCGTTGGCAGAGTGTTGCCCAGGAGGGTGAGAGCCGTGTTCCCGTCGGCCAACCTATCGGCCATGATCCCCGAGCCCACGACGGTTGCGACGAGGAAACCCGCGCCGAGGGCTTCCGCGGTCATCCGCTTCGTGAGGGAGACCGTCATTTAGGCTGCCGGGCCTTTTCCGTCGGCATACCGGTGCTCGCGCCTTCCAGATGGCCGATCTCGCGCAGGCGAGCGCCGATCGAGAATTGATCCAGGCTCGCCAACGGCAGGCTGACAAACGTGTTGATCCGGTTCTTGAGGAACCGGAACGCCTGTTCGAAGGCCCGCTCCCTATCCGTGTCGGAGCCCTGGACTGCCGCAGGGTCTTCGATCCCCCAGTGCGCGACGGAAGGATGCCCCGGCCAGATCGGACAAGCCTCCCCAGCCGCGCTGTCACAGACGGTGATGACGAAGTCCATCACGGGCGCATTCGGCTGGGCATATTCATCCCAGTTCTTCGAGCGGTAGCCGTCCGTGGGATAGTCGTGAGCCTTGAGCACCTTCAGGGCGAGCGGATTCACCGCGCCCTTTGGTTGGCTTCCCGCCGAAAACGCATTGAAGCGCCCAGCGCCATCCTTGCGCAGGATGCCTTCGGCCAGGATCGATCGGGCGGTGTTGCCGGTGCAGAGAAAGAGAACATTGTAGGTTCGTTCGGTCATTGCAGCCTCTAACAGCACTTGGCAGTTGAGGGGAACTTCCCAGTCGAACAGCATCCAGACACTGCGTCCCGGATGGCTTTCTCAGCGAGTGCATCATCTTCCGTCAGACGCACCGGCTTCTCAATCCCGTTGTCTTCGAACCAGCGATCCCGCGGCTTGCACGATGCGTGGCGCGGGGCGAGCGAGACCAGAACCCGTTCCGGTTCGACGGCAATGGCATCGACGGCATAAAGGCCGATTACACCCAGATCGTCGCCGCACTCGAAGGTGAGGCGCGAGGCGGGATCAAGGCCAACATCGCGGGCCACTTTGTCCATGATGGCGAGGAACTTGCCGACTGTCATCATCCGGCTCTGTAGCTCGCCAGGAACGTCCCAGACCTGGATGAAGGTCTCGGTCCAAGCCTCCGGATTGGCCCCGCAGTCCAGACCAGAGAAGCGGCCGGCCTTGAGTTCCGTGACGTGGTAGCCCGCCCTGGTTTCGCGTCCGGCATAGGCAATGACGAGCGGGAGAGCCCCATAGGGGCGAAGGCTGTCGAGAAAAGCGCCCGTCGGAGGATCCGAGATCGTCAGAGCCGCCGGCTGGGCCTTCGCAGGGATTAGGGTGCTGGCAAGAGCGGTCATGATGCGTTATCCTCCACTTCAACATTTCAAGGATTATTGAAATATGGACGAACGTCAAGCCATCCATGCGTTCGGATCTCTGGCCCAGGAAACGCGGCTCCGGGTGCTGCGTCTTCTCGTGCAGGCTGGACCCGACGGGATCGCCGCGGGGGCCATCGCCGAGAAGCTTGGTGTGACGCCCTCGAACATCTCGTTCCATCTGTCGCACCTGGAACGTGCTGGCCTGCTCCAGGCCCGCCGAGAGGCTCGGTCGATCATCTACAGTGCGGGGTATTCAGCCTTGCGCGATCTCGTTCGCTTTCTCATGGAGGATTGCTGTGCAGGTGATCCGCGTGTGGTTGTGGAGGAGTGTAGCCCCTCGGTAGACACCTGCCGCCCCTGATCGGAACCTCCTTGCACATGATCCGCCTGAAAAGCAGCTTCAGCTCAATGTGGCGACGCTCATGTCGCCCTGCTCGGAGAGGCGCGGGCCGAACTGGGCGGTGCTGACCGTGGGGCGGCCGGTGATGAGTTCGGCGCAGCGGCTGCCCATCATCATGGCGGGGGCATTCGTGTTGCCCGCATTGATGTTGGGCATGGCCGAGAGGTCGCAGACGCGCAGGTTCTCGACGCCGCGGACACGAAGCTGGGAATCGAGGACGGCCATCGGGTCGCTGGCCGTTCCCATCCGGCATGTGCCGCTCGGGTGATAGTTCGTTTTCACGAAGCGGCGGCAATGCTTCATGATCGCCTCGTCGCTGAGGTCGTTCGGATCGGGGATTGAGATCCGCTCGATCCGCTCCTTGAGCGGGCTGGTCTGGAAGGCGCGGATGAAGAAGCGCTGACCGTCGATCATCGTCCGGGCATCGTCAGGATGGCTCAGCAGATTGGGCGAGACGAGGGGCATGTCGTCCGGATCAGCCGAACGCAGGCGGACATAGCCGCGGGATTTCGGCTTCACCACCACGGTGGTGATCGTCAGGCCATAGGTGTCGTCGACGAGACCGAGCGTGTCGCGGTCGAGATAGATGATCGGCACACAGAAGGCCTGGATCGTGGGATCCCCGTTCGGGTCGGCCGGATTGACGAAGGCGCCGGCCTCAACGCCGGCCGAGAGGATCGGGCCCGACCCGAAGAGGCGGAAATGAATGCCGTTGAGAAGCATCCGCCAGCCGACGCCCTGCTTGTAATAGCCATAGGGTCCGTTCGCCTTCGCGATCAGCGGCACCTCCGGGTGATCGATGAGATTCTCTCCGATGCCGGGCAGGTCCGCGATGCAGTCGATCCCGTGCTCCCTCAACTGATCGCCCGGGCCGATGCCGGACAGCATCAGGAGCTGCGGCGTGACGAGGGCCCCGGAGGCGACGATGACCTCGCCGTCCGCATAGACCGTGCGATCCGCGCCCTTGGCATCCCGGTAGGTGACGCCCACCGCGCGGCCATTTTCGATCGCGATCTTGCGCACCCGCGACTGGAGACGGATGACGAGGTTCGGGTTGTCCGCGAGCGGCGCCAGGAAGGCATAAGCCGCGCTGCTGCGCCGGCCGCGCCGGTTCATGAACTGATAGAACCCGACGCCCCGCTGCGCCGGTCCGTTGAAGTCCGGGTTGAACGGCTCGCCCAAGGCCTGGATGGCCTGAACGAACCAGCGCGACATGTCGTTGATGTGGCCTGGGTCGGAGACGAGAAGCGGTCCGTCTGCGCCATGCAGATCGTTGTAGAGCCTGTTGTTGCCTTCCATGGTGCGGAAATGGGGCAGAACGTCGGCCCAGCTCCAGCCGGGATAATCGTTCTCCCCATGCAGCAGGTCGTGCCACTCGTCATAATCGGACGGCCGGCCGCGCATGTAGACCTGCGCGTTGACCGACGAGCCGCCACCGAGGACGTTGGCCTGCGGAATGTCGTGGACCCGGCCGTCGAGATGCTCCTGCGGGACCGTGTGGTGATACCGCATGTATTTGCTGCCGTTGATCATCTTGAAGATGCCCGGCGGCATGTCCAGGAGCGGATGGCGATGGGAATAGCCACCTTCGAGCAGCAGCACGCGTCTGCCTTCGTTCACCAGCCGCGCGGCGGCCACGGAGCCCGACGAGCCGCCGCCGACGATGATGTAGTCAAAACGCTCTTTCATGGCTTCACCTGCTTGCCTGCCGGTCGATCGGGTGATTTCAGGCTTCGATTGTCTCGAGTCCCTTCCAGTCGAAGGCGATGCCGTGGCCGGGTCGATCTGGCGCCAGGGCAAATCCTTCCTGAATCGTGAGCGGCTCGGCGATATAGCGTTCGAGGCCGAAGCCATGGGCTTCGAGGTAGGAACGGTTGGGACAGGCCGCGAGGAGGTGCACGGTCACGTCATGCGCACCATGGCTCGTTACCGGCAGATTGAAGGCCTCCGCCAAGTGGGCGATCTTCATGAACGGGGTGACGCCGCCGCAATTGGTGACGTCGGGCTCCGGATAGGTCACGCCGCCGCCGGCCACGTAGAGCTTGAACTCCCAGAGCGTGCGCAGGTTCTCGCCCGCCGCGATCGGCAGCCCGCCCTCGCGCACGATGCGGGCATGCCCCGCCGGGTCGTCGGGAATGGTCGGCTCCTCGAGCCAGGTAAGGTCGAAGGGCTGAAGGGCCCGCGCGGCGCGAATGGCGCCGTCGACGCTCCACTTCATGTTGGCGTCGGCCATCAGCGGGAAGCCCGTGCCCAAGTGCTCGCGCATCGCCTTGACGCGTTCCACGTCCTCGAACAGATTGGCGCGGCCCACCTTCATCTTGATGGCGCGGAAACCCTTGCCGAGATTGTCGTCCGTCTGCCGCAGGAGCTTGTCGAGGGGCAGTTCGAGATCGATGCCGCCCGCATAGCAGGGCACCTTGGGGTCGTAGCCGCCCAGCGCCTTCCAGAGCGGAAGATTGGCGCGCTTCGCCTTGAGGTCCCACAGGGCCATGTCGAAAGCCGACAGCGCCAGGACCGTCGGGCCGCCGCGGCCGCCGTAATGGAGCGCCCACCAGGCCTTGTGCCAGAGGCGCTCGATCTCGTCGGCCTCCTCGCCGTCCATGATCTCGGGCAGTTCGCGGGCGAGGATCGTGTCGATGGCGGCACCGTTGCGCCCGACCGTAAAGGTGTAGCCGACGCCCTCCGCCCCGTCGGCATCGCGGATGCGCACGGTGTTGAGTTCGAAGGCGCGCATCTCGCCATGCATGGAATCGGTCAGAACGGTCGGCAGCGGGATGCGGTAGAAGCCGGGTTCGATGGAAGTGATCCGGGGCATGGTCGTCCTTCGTTCGCTGAGGTGTCGAAAGGAATGCGGCGCTCAGGCGGCCTCTTCGGTGCGCATGCTCAGACGCGCCTGGATGGCGACGACGAGCAACAGGAACGCACCGCGGATGACCGACTGCCAATAGGCCGAGAGGCTGATCCAGCCGAGGCCGTTCTCGAAGTTCAGGATGTTGAAGATCAGCCCCAGCAGGAGCACACCCGCGAGCGTCGACCCGACGGAGCCGACGCCGCCCGTCAGCAACGTGCCGCCCACAACCACGGCCGCGATGGCGAAGAGCTCCCAGCCGACGCCCTCGATGGGCTGGCCTGCGCCGAATTGCGCCGCGAGGATCACCCCTGCGAGGCCCGCAAGGCCGCCGCTCGCGAGATACACGAGCGCCTTCACCCGATTCGCAGGCAGTCCCATGAGACGGGCCGCATCCTCGTTTCCGCCGATGGCGAGGACGGTGCGCCCGAAGGACGTGAGATTGAGGATGAGCGAGCCGAGGAGATAGGCGACGAGCGCGATCCAGGCCGGAACGGGAAAGCCGAGGAAATCGCCCTGGCCGAGTTCGGTGAAGCCCGATTCATAGGACACCGAGACCGATTGGTTCTCCGCCAGGAGCAGCGCGCATCCGCTCGCCGCCAGCATGGTCGCGAGGGTCGTGATGAAAGGCAGAATGTTGAGCCGCGTGATGATGAAGGCGTTGCACGCGCCGACCGCAAGCCCCGCGGCCAGTCCGCCGAGCAACCCGGGCAGCACGCCGTAGGGAGAGAGCAGGGCGGCCACGACGCTGCCGAGAGCCGCCGTGGATCCCACCGAGAGGTCGATGCCGCCAGTGATGATGACGAAGCACATCCCGAGCGCAACCAGCGCGAACATGCTGTTGTAGCGCAGGACCGACAGCACGTTGAAGGCGCCGAGGAAGTTCTCGTAGCGGAGCCAGCCGAAGACGATGAGGGCGAGAAGGGCGAGAAGCACGCCGTAGCGGCCGATGCCTTGGAATATCTTGAGTGAGGTGGTGTTCATCGGCGACCTCAGCGATAGCTCTGCCGCTGCAGCCAGACGGCCAGAACGATGATGGCGGCCTTCGCCACCAGGGCTGCCGCATCCGGAACGCCGTTGGCGAGAAGCGTGTAGCGCACGAGCTGGATGATGAGCGCACCGACCAGGGTCCCGAGCACGGTGGCCCGCCCGCCGGTGAGCAGCGTTCCGCCGACGGCCACGGCCGCGATGGCATCGAGCTCCATGCCGAGGCCGACGAGATTGGCATCGGCGGCGGAGTTGCGGGCGATCACGATGAGCCCTGCGATGCCGGACAAGAGCCCGCTGATGAGGTAGACCCGTTGCTTCACGGACGCGACGGGAATGCCGGCAAGCCGGGCTGCGCGTTCGTTGCCGCCGATCGCCAGGATCTGCCGGCCGAATACGGTGCGTCTGAGCATCCAGGCCGCAGCCGCCACGAGGATGATCATCAGGATGGCCTGAAAGGGGATGCCGAACACGCGCCCGAGGCCGATGAACTGGAAGCTCGGCAGGTTGAACACCTGCAGATTGCCGTTGGTGAAGACCTGGGCGATGCCGCGCCCGGCGATGAAGAGCACGAGGGTCGCGATGATCGGCTGGATGCGCAGGCGCGTCACCAGCCACCCGTTGAACCAGCCGAGAGCTCCCGTCACCAGAACCGGGACGATGAAGGCGAGCGCGATGCCGACGGCCGGGTGGGGGAGGGGAAAGAGCTTGCCGTGAAAGATCAGCGGCGCCAAGGCTCCGGCAATCGCCATGAGGGCGCCGACGGAGAGATCGATCCCGCCGGTGGCGATGACGAGGGTCATGCCGACGCCGACGATCACGATGGCGCAGACCTGGGTGAGATTGACGTTGAGCGTCTGCCAGGTCGCAAAGTTGGGAGTGATCGCGAGGTTGACCAGGATCAGGAGCGCCAGAGCGACCCAGGCCCCATGGCGCGTCAGCAGGGTCTTGAGGTCGAGCCGGGGAGCTCTTTGCGCCGGCGGAAGCGTTGTGGCGGTTTCAGCCATGCGCGATCTCCCGGGCACTCTCATCCCCATGAGCCATGGCGGCCATGACGCTCTGTTCGTTCACGGCATCGCCTCTCAGCTCCGCGGCCGTGTGGCCGTCGCGGAGAACGAAGATGCGGCTTGCCGCCTCCACCACCTCTTCCAATTCCGAGGAGATCATCAGGACGCCGAGACCCTGGCCGGCCAGTTCCCGGATCAGGCTGAGGATCTCGGCCTTGGCCCCCACATCGATGCCGCGGGTCGGCTCGTCGAGGATGAGGAGCTTGGGGTTCATGCAGAGCCAGCGCGCCAGCAGCACCTTCTGCTGGTTGCCGCCCGAGAGTTCGCGGATTCGCTGTTCCGGCCCGGAGCAGCGAATCCCCAAGCGCTTGATGAATCGGTCGACGATCTCGCGGCTGCGGCTCTCGTCGACGATGCCTCGTCGCGCCAGATGCGGCATGAGCGCCAGCGTGAGGTTCTCGCGCACCGACATGTCGGGGATGATGCCGTCGAGCTTGCGGTCCTCCGAGCAGAAGCCCATGCCGGCCTGGATCGCGTCCGAAGGGGCGGCGATGGCGTTCTCATGTCCGGCGAAATTGATCGTGCCGCACTCAGGCTTGTCGGCTCCGAAAACGGTCCGGACGGACTCCGTCCGGCCCGCACCGAGCAGTCCGGCGAGGCCGACGATTTCACCGGAGTGGACTTCGAAGCTGACGTCGCGAACCTTGCGCCCGGCCGCGAGATGCTCGACCTTCAGCACCGGCTTGCGACCATCGCCTTCGGATGGATGCGCATCGTGCGGTTCCTGCAAAACCTGTGTGAGTTCGCGCCCCAGCATGGACGTGACGAGATCGAGCCGCGACAGTTGGGTCATCGGGGCGACCTGTACGGTGCGGCCGTCGCGCATGATGGTGACCCGGTCGCAGACGGCGTAGAGCTCGTCGAGCTTGTGGCTCACGAAGATCACCGAGACGCCGGCGGCCTTGAGCTGGCGGATGACGTCGAACAGAACCCCGACCTCGCGTTCGTCGAGGGAGGATGTGGGCTCGTCCATGATGACGAGCTTGGCCTCGAACCCGATCGCGCGCGCGATGGCGACCATCTGCTGCACGGCAGTCGGGTACACCATGAGCGGGCGATGCACGTCGATATCGATGTTGAAGCGCGCCAGGAGGGCACGCGCTTCCGCGTGCATGGCGGGCCAGTCGAGAAGGCCGAAGCGCCGCTTCTCACGGCCGAGGCAGATGTTCTCGGTCACGGACCGATAGGGCACCAGGTTGATCTCCTGGTAGATCGTGCTGATGCCGGCACGTTGCGCCTCCTGCGGGGAGGAAAACGCCACGGGCTTCCCGTCGAACAGGATCTCGCCGGCATCCTTCCTGTAGTAGCCGGTCAGGATCTTGATCATGGTCGATTTGCCGGCGCCGTTCTGACCGATCAGCGCATGAACCTCGCCTCTCTCGACCACGAGTTCGGCTGCGCGCAGCGCTGGAATGCCGGCGAAGCGTTTGTCGATGCCCTGCATGGTGAGAAGCGGCGCCATGAAAGCTCCGGTGATGTGTTCTGCCCGACAAGAAAGGCGCTGCCCGCGCATGCAGGCAGCGCCATGACGTTCAGTATGCGTCGGCGATGAGCTGGGCCGCGTTCGACTTGTCGAAGAAGCGATCGGTGTTCACCACCCAGGGCTGGATCTGCTCGCCCTTGGCATAGCGAGCCAAGGTCTCGAAGGCCTTCGGCCCGAACTTCGGATTGCACTCGACGGTCGCGAGCATCTTGCCGTCGATGATGGCCTGCAGCGCATCGCGTGTGCCGTCGACGGAGACGACGATCACGTCCTTGCCGGGCTTTTTGCCGGCGGCCTCGAGAGCCGCGATGGCGCCGATCGCCATCTCGTCGTTGTGCGCATAGATGGCCGTCGCATCGGGATGGGCCTGCAGCAGCGTCTCTGCCACTTGGCGACCCTTGTCGCGGGCGAAGTCGCCCGACTGGGATGCCACGATCTTCATGCCCGAATGGGCCTTGATGTAGTCCTCGAAGCCCTTGCGCCGGTCATTGGCCGGCGAAGAGCCCGTGGTCCCCTCAAGCTGGATGATCTTGGCATTGCCGTTCATCGCCTTGGTCAGGGCCTCGGCCGCGCGCTTGCCTTCATCCACGAAGTCCGAGCCGATGAAGGTGACGTAATCCTTGCCGGCCTTGGCGAGGCTCTGGTCCACGTTGCGGTCGAGCAGGACGACAGGAATCCCTGCTTTCTTAGCTGCCATCACGGCAGGGATGAGGGGTTTTTCCTCTCGCGGGGCCAGGAAGATCAGGTCGACGCCCTGGGCGATCATCGAGTTGACGTCGGCGACCTGCTTGGCGGCGGAACCGGCGGCGTCGGTGTAAACGAGCTGATGCCCGAGCTTGGCGGCCTCGGCCTTCATGCTCTCCGTCTGCGCGATGCGCCACGGATTGTTCGACTCCGTCTGCGCGAAGCCGACCTTGTACTTCTCCTTCTGCTTCAGCTTGGGCAACTCTTGCGCCGACACGCCGCCGAGTCCCAGGCCGAGGGCGGCCACACCTGTCGCGAGGGCCAGGAAAGTTCTTCTGAGCATTCTCTTCCTCCATGAAGTTATTCGCCCCTTAGACGGGGTTCTTTGTGTATTGCCGCAGCCGTTCAGGGCTGCAGATCGTTACCAGCGGACATAGGTGGTCTGCTTCCGCAGGTATCCGTCGAAACCGTACTTGCCGTCCTCGCCGCCGAGGCCCGAATGCTTCCAGCCCGTGTGGAAGCCCTGGACGAGTTCCCCGCAGGGGCGATTGACGTAGAGCTCGCCGAACGAGAGCTCCCGGGAGAGGCGCATGACCCGGCGCAGATCGTTCGTGTACACATAGGCCGACAGGCCGTAGCTGGTGTCGTTGGCGAAGGTGAGAGCCTGCTCGAAGCTGTCGACCGTCATCACGGGCGCCACCGGGCCGAAGATCTCCCGCTGCATCACCGAGGCTCGGTTGCTGTCGACCCGCAGGACGGTCGGCTCGAACCAGTGTCCTCGCGCGAACGCGCCCTCGGTCAGCCGGTGCCCGCCGGCGAGCACCTCGGCGCCTGCCGCCATCGCCTCGTTGACGATCTCCTCGACCTTGTCGACCTCGGGCCGGTTCACCTTCGGCCCCATGTCGGGATTGGTCATGGGATCGGCGAGCCTGAGCGCCTTCACGCGCGAGACGAACTTGTCGAGGAAGGGCTCGGCGATGGCCTTGTGCAGATACATGCGCTCGTTGCAGGTGCAGATCTGCCCGCAATTCGTGAAGCGCGAGACGATCGCGGCGTCCACGGCCGCGTCGACGTCGGCGTCCTCCAGGACGATGAAGGGCGCCTTGCCGCCCAGTTCCAGGCGGACGACTTTCAGATCCTGCGCGCCGGCCGCGTAAATCTCCCGTCCGGCGCGCACGCTTCCCGTCATGGTGATGAGATCGCTCAACGGCGAGCGCACGAGGGCGTCGCCGATGGTACGCCCGTCGCCGGTCACCACGTTGAGCACGCCTTTCGGCAGCCCGACCTCATGGGCGAGCCTGGCGATCTCGATGGCGGACAGGGGTGTTGATTCATGGCCCTTCACGACCATGGTGTTGCCTGCGACAAGGGCAGGGCCGATCTTGCGCGCTGCGAGTGCTGCCGGATAGTTCCAGGCCGTGAGGCCGACGACGACTCCGAAGGGAACACGTCGGATCCAGACTTCTTCATTCTGGAAATCCGAAGGCATGATATCGCCTTCGATGCGACGCGCACTTTCGGCCGCAAAGGTGAGAAACGTCACGACGGCGTCGATCTCGCCCTCGGCCTGGTTCAGGGGCTTCCCCTGTTCGAGCACCACGATGCGGGCAAGATGCGCCTTCTCGCGGCGGACAGCAGCCGCGAGATCGGAGACATAGCCTGCGCGCACGATCGGCGGGAGAGCGGCCCAGGCCGGTTGGGCGCGCTTGGCAGCCTCTAGGGCGGCCGTCGCATCGTTCACCGAACCGACGGGCACGGTGGCGAAAACCGACTCGTTGGCCGGGTTCTCCACATCGAGGCGTCCGGGTGCCTGACCGTCGGTCCAGGTCCCGTCGATATACATCTGATAATGGGTCACGGTTTCCGCGTGATGGGTCGGAGCGGAAGCGGTCATCGGGACCTCCCGATCAAAGAGGACCCCTGAAGGGAAGAGGCGGAGCCTGACCCTGTCATGCCTGCAACTGGCGTCACTCGTGTTTCCTCCGAGCTTGCTCAAGCTGAGCAACATCAAACCAAATGTCCGTTATCCGATCTCTTTGGTATGACCGAAATAAGGATGGAGCAGCGGAATGTTGGCTGTCAAGGGAATAGCATTGCGCGTATTCGCTTCGGGTGCTCCTCCGCGATCGGAAGCGCTGCGCTGCGGGCTGGCATTTGGTCCGACCATATGTTAGCCGATATGTGGAGAAATTCTCCGCGTGTGGTGGACTGACGGCGCGAGCGATCGGGCGGGGGAGGCATGGGTCACGGAATAGAACTGTTGGGCAAGGACCCGGTCGGGCGCCGGTCGGATGCCGTCGCGGAAGAACTCGTGCGGATGATCCAGTCCGGCGATCTCCAGGAGGGCGATCGCCTGCCTGCCGAGCGGGACCTGATGCAGCGCTATGGCGTGAGCCGGTCGGCGGTCAGGGAAGCCATTGTCGCGCTCGCCAATCGCGGGCTCGTCCTGACCCGCCTGGGCCATCGTCCCATCGTGCGCAAGCCCGATTACGAGATCGCGATCGACAAGGTCGGCAACCTCGTCGGGCATCTCATGGTGGACCGAAAGGGCGTCTGGAATCTGTTCGACTCCCGCATCTTCCTCGAGGCGGCGCTGGCGCGCTGGGCCGCCAGCCATGCCCGGCGCGACGACATTGAAGAGCTTCGTGCCGCGCTGGAAGCCAACCGTCAGGCCATCGGCAATCCAACGCAGTTCGACGAAACCGATGCCGCCTTTCATGCGGTCCTCTACCGAATCCCGGGCAACCCCATCTATCCGGCCGTCCACAAGGCCTATGTGGAGTGGCTCATTCAACACTGGCGTTCCATGAAGCGGGGTGCCGATATCGACCACATGAATTATGCAGGACATGAAGCCATCTTCGACGCCGTCGCAGCACGCGATCCGGATGGTGCCGAGGAGGCGCTGCGGCGCCACCTCGTTGCGGCCTGGGAGTTCGTGCGGTCCACATTCGCCGACGGGAACCGGGCGCGGGGGCAACGTCCCATTGGCGATGCTTGATCGCCCCATCATTCAGACCCGATATCGAGGGGCGACATGTGAGAGCTTGACGCAACTCAGATCGTCGGCCGGAAATGCGCGATGCTTCGCAACATTCTCCTCATCCGGGCGCCGTCCAATCTCGGTCTGCGTCCTCTTGCTCCCGGCCATGAGCCGGGGACCTGGCGGGCTCCCGAGGTCCTGACGCAGGCGGGTCTTGTCGAGGTCCTTTCGCTGTCTCACATCATCGACCTCGACCGTCCAGCCTATGCGCCTCTCCCGGATGCCGGGTCGGGACTCCTTAACGGCGCTGCCGTCAAGGCATTCAACGTGAAGCTTGCCGACGTCATAGAGGCTCTGAACAATGATCCTTCAGCCCTTCCGGTGATCGTCGGCGGCGATTGCTCGATCCTGCTCGGAGCCCTGGCGGGCCGTCGCCGATGCGGGCCGCTGTCCTTGGTGCATATCGATGGGCATAGCGACTTCCGCCATCCCGGCAACGACGATGCCGCTGCGGTTCCAGGCGCCGTGGCCGGAATGGATCTCGCCCTGGCCACCGGACGCGGTGAGCGTCTCCTGACCGAGTGGCCGCTGGTGGTGGCCCCGCTGGTCCCGGACGAACAGGTCGTGCAGATCGGCGAGCGCGAGAGCCGCGATGCCGATTTTCCTTGGCCGGACATCAACGACACCGCCATCACCCGTATCGACGTGTTCACCGTACACGATCTCGGCCTGGCGGAGGTGATCGCACGGACCCTTGCGGCGCTTGGAAAGCAGCCGGACTGGCCATTCTGGGTCCATCTTGACGTCGAAGTTCTCGATCAGAGCGTGATGCCTGCGGTCGACAGTCCGGGCTCTCCGGGCATCGACGAAGGGGATCTCGTTCGTCTCCTGCGCGCGCTCGTGAATCAGAGGCTCTGCTCCGGCATAACGGTCACGATCTACGATCCAGATCTCGATCCGCATCGCGAACATGCGGCTCGGCTCGTTGCCCTGTTGCGGTGCGTGTTCATGCCTTAGGAGCGCATCGGATCATCGGGTGCTCGACACGCCCCATCATCCATGCCGGTGGCTCTTTGTTCTGTGAGGGGAGGCGGCCCTTACGAGGCGTTTCTGCCGCTCGACAGCCGGGCGGAGCGCGATCAATGACCCGCTCACGCCTCCATGCTGAATGTCGCGGGTTCGACTCCTGCTGCCCGCGCCGGTTCTGTCGGCGCATATCGTCCTTGAAGACCGTTTCTTCGAGGAAAGCGGAGTAGCGAACGCTACCGATCTTCCTATCGTTCTTCCGGGTGTTGACAAACGATCTCGGAATCGACATATCCGCAGCCCCGCCGGAACTTGGTTCGGGCGAGCTTCACTCCCATACGACACCGACGCGGCCGAGATCCTCGGATCTGGCATCTCGTTAGGGTCTCGATCGCGATCTTTCTTGATCCCGATCAACGGCACGAGCCATGGAAGCCAATATATGGCATGTCTCCAGGGCTCCTCTGACGACAAAGCGGAAGCATTCGGATTGACTAGATTGATCCGGATGATGCCAGCGCAGAGGCGAATACGCTTCTGCGAACGCTGAAGCTTGCCTGAATACTTGAGGGGTGGCCGGAGACGCCGCTTTCGAGAAAATTTCTTCGAAAAAGGTGTTGACCTAGGTGAGGGGTTCGAGTAGAACAACTTCATCGGCGGCGCGGTTTTGACGACTGGCGCCGGGGAGCTTCGGGGTCTGGCGTTCTGCAAGGGACGGCTGGGCGGTTCGGGGTTCTTTGTCCGTCTCCGGGTGGGGATGCGATTTTGTTCTTTGACATTGTTGAGAGGGAAGAGAAGCGTAGGCGGCGGTGTCCTTGCGGGCGATTGGCAACAATCGCTGTGAGAATATCGACCT